>CAYNEU010000666.1:0-3715 GCA_964396275.1 uncultured archaeon
AAGAAGAAGACTTTGAATTGAGAACTATGAAACGCCCTTTTATCGAAACTAAACCACTTCCCCTTATTCCGCATGAAAGTCCTTTAGAAATACTTATAACATTAAGAAAAATAGTTGAAGAAGATTATGATATCCAGGCAATTGGAAGCGCTTTTGAAATAGTAAGAAATAATATCAAACAAAAAATTCTACATGTAAATTATTTATGGGAGCTCAGTAAATATATAAATGTCTATCAACGAGCCGAACCTAATATAGGATTAAGTGCGAAAGAAAAGACGGACCTTCTAAGAGATATTGATAATTGGATTAAGGTAACGAAACAAAAATTTGATAATTGAAAAGAATAATAAAAGCTTTCCTGATCATGGTTAGTATCAAATCTGTTGTGAGTAAATTAAAAAAACACTATCCTGATGCATCAGATGTAGCAATAGTGGATAAACAAGGAAAAGTTTTATTTTCTACAAGCAAATGGGATGTTAAAAAAGATATTAATGAAATTTTAGCTAAGTGGTCTAGCGGGAATGCACAATTTGTCACACTTAATGGAATTAGGTACTCAATTTTGCAGATGGAACCTGAACGTTTTATAGGCACAAATCGTCATAAAAAAGGACATTTAATTGGTGCAGCGACTCCAGATGGAGATAGATATATGCTGGCTCACATTAAACCTAAAGCTAAAGGTTGGTTTCATATGGCATATCCCGCTGTAGCAAGAGCAGCAGCTATGTTGAAAAAAGGTATAAAATCTGAATTTATTGATTCTAAGGTTGAATTATCTAGTGAAACTAAGGAAGAAAGAGCACATGAGAGAACATCAGGGCAAACTTTAACGAATCAAGTTGCACCAATTCAGCTTATGATTGATCCATATCTTAAAGCAGAAGTTGAAGGCTTTTTGGAATGGATTAATAATCCCACAGGACTAGCTGGTTATATCTCCTATAGTTTACAACAAAATGACCAATATAGAATTTCTCGACTTGCTGAACTTTATAAGGAGTTATATCAACTATTTTATGATTAATTGAAATTATTTTTGAAGTTCATTATTCTTTAAGCAATTAATTTACTACATTTAAAATAATGAATGTAAAATCAATGTATTTAATCTTTAAATATTAGTTCCAGATAAATATTAATTAAAATCTATTTATAAATCAATATAAAATCGAGAAAAAAGAGAAAAAATAATGTTAAAATTAAAACTAACCACAAAAGTTAAAATTCCATTATATTCAATTTTAATCGCTGTAGTATTAATGATTATAATTGGGACGATTGGAACATTAGAACCATTTGGGAGAGGAACTAAGAATTTCACTTTCTTCTTTGGAATCGTTATAGCGATTTTCCTATTTATTGGGATCTTTGATACTATATATCTTGTTCTTACAGATGTGTTTTTTATTAAAAAAGAAACAAGACAATTTAAAGATAGAGTTCTAAATAGTGGCAAGAAATGTATCGTTGTTTTATTCACTTTAATGATATCGCTTGTTTCATTGTTTGGAGCTATGCTTACGTATTATTCTCTTCGACTTCCTCCTTCCTTTAATGTGGATCCTATTCTCCAATTGGAGACTTGGACAGCAATCCCATCAGGGAGTAATTTAGAAAAACATCATAAATCTAATACTGAGTTATCTTATTGGAATGGTGAATTTTATCTAGTTTATCAGTCTTCTAAATGGCACCTTCAAGATCTAAATGGTGAATTAGTCATAGCTAAGTCTTCTGATGCCTCTGCTGGAAGTTGGCAGACTGTAGCGACTATTAAAGGTCCTGGACAAAATGATGTACGAGATCCTTTACTAACGGAGATTAATGGAACATTATTCTTATATTTCCTACCTAATTTTGAATTCGATCCAAGCCCAAATTGGACTTTTTGGAGCTCCAGTGATGATGGTGAGAATTGGTCAGTTCCAGAACAAATATTTGTCAACGTATCTCATGGAACATCATGGCAACTGGAAGGCGGGTGGCATTTTGGAAGACAAGAACCAATAACCAATGATAATAATACTTGGTATGTTATGGCTAGTAATGAAGAAGAGGATAATCCAGAAACTATATTGTTAGAAACTACTGATGGAGTAAATTGGAAAGAGATATCTGTGGTCTATAATACATACTTTAGTGATGAAGCATGTTTGATGTTTTTGCCAAATGGGGAATTAATTGCAACCTTACGGGTGAGTGCAGTGAGTAGTTGGGAAGGCTATTTATTTGGTACTCCTCATGCTTGTACCATCATAGCTACATCATATAACAACCTCTTAAACTGGTCATATGCTGCAGATTTCCAAACACGATTAGATGGGGCAACCCTTTTCGCATTGGATGATGGAAAAAGAATTTTTGCTGCGGGACGTAATCACCTCGGTCCAAGTATCGATCTTGGCAATCATATAAGTAAAAAACGAACTTCAGTTTATGAAGTTAAACAAGATAGACTAATCCATCTTTTTGATCTCCCAAGCAATGGTGACACCGCGTATACAGGAGTTGTAATAAGGGGTGATGATATTTATGTTAGTTACTATACATGTCCTATTAATCACGACTATCCATGGATTGTTGGGATAATGTTATTTACAGCAACGGAGATAAGGATGGCTAGATTTAGTGCTACTGGATTAATTCAATATGCAAATCAAATTGGAGGTAGTTAATATGACTGAAGAAAAAGAAAAGGTAAATAAATTAACTCAAATTCAGAAATTTATTCTCGAAGTAATTATCATGATAATTGTGGGTCTTCTCGTTATTGTTCCATTTATATTGTGGAAATATCATTTCTTCATTTAAACGGAGGTCTAAAAAAATGAATCGTAAAGAATTATGGGAATCAATAAAAGAGAATAAATGGACAATATGGAAATATTTTCGAATCATTTACTGGACATCTCTATTTATCCTTGCGTTATATTTTATTATAGATATTGCAGTCTCTTTAATGTTTTAGGGTAAATCCACTTCCACATTTAATTTTTATATTTTTTTTTATTTATCCACTTAGTTTAAAACCACACTTTTTGCAGAAATTTTCACTATCTTGAGCTTTAAATCTACATTTAGAACAATATATACTGCTTTTCTTAGCTAATATTTTTTGATATTTATTTTCAAATCTTAATGCCATTCTTTCACCTATTTTTTTAGCAAATCTTACAGAACGCGATTCTTTTTTTCTCCCTTTCTCTCTAGCAATCAGAATAATAATTAAAATAGGCATTATAAATACTGTAATGAGAATAATTATTAAACTAACATTATCTTCATGAAGAATGTGAGTTCTGAAAGTGTAATATAATGTATTATTACCTAAAGTTGAGGAATTGGCCCATAAAATGTAATATCTCATAGATGAATCATTTAAGGAGATATGGACTTCAAAAAATTCATTAAGATCATGTTCCCATATCTTAATTTCATTCTTATCATTTATCCAAATTGAACCATTGTTATATGAATAGTTTGCACTGAGATAAAAATCCGTAATAACCCATACTTCAAACATAGTACTAGACGGAACAGATACTTCTGATAATTGGATTGGAATTCCGTATTTTAACTCAAATTCATTTTCATATCCTAAATCTGATTGTTGGATCGCTTGAAGATTACCTATTCCCTGATTTAAGGAAAGATTGATTACAGAAAGAAAGAGAAAATGAATAATCAAAACATTCCTACAAAAATT
>CAYNEU010000667.1:0-1598 GCA_964396275.1 uncultured archaeon
TTCAATCATAGGATAACGGTTAGGTATTACACACCCCAAAAAAAATCCATATCGCCATTTATAATCTTCAGTCATAATTATTCCTCCTTATCTTTTTTCTTTGCATTAGCTCTCTCTTTTTTTAATTTTTCTGCGTTATCTAATAATTTTTCAAAGCCAACCGCTCTCATTAATTCTTGACATTCCTTTACAGCTTCAGGATAAGAATGTACAGTTGGAGGTAAAGATGGTAATCCATAGGATTCTCTTAAATCTCTCCATTTTTTATTTGCTTCTCCATTTGCGGGAACACCATGTCCCGTTGCAAAGAAAATATTTTTAGCTAATCCAAAATGTGAATCTAAAATAAAACCTTCTTCTACAGCAATATTTCTAAGTTTTATAATCATATCAGTTACCGGAATATCACGAGGGCATCTTTCATAACAATAATAACAAGTCGAACACATCCAAATATCAATGTCTTGTAAAACAGATTCGTCCCCTGTTAATGCACGGCGGAGTGCAGAACGAGTCCTATATGCTGTTCGACGTCCACTTGGACAACTTCCGGTACACGTTCCACAATTGATACATGCTCTTATTTTTTCTAATCCTGCGTCAACAAACTTTTGTGCAATTCTGGAGTTTGTAGACTTATAGACCTTTCTTTTTATATACTTTTCTACATTTTCGCTCATGAGTATACCAAATCCCCTATGTTGTGTAAAAATTGATTAGCGGTTTTGTAAAAAAACAAGGTATTTACAATTAAATGTTTGATCAAACAAATTGATTGATACTCTTAAAAAGGTAAAAGTATTTTTATTAAAAAAATTTGTTATCGATAATTCATAACAAAATTCAAAATAACAATTATTTCTTAAATTTTACATTTTTATAAAGAGTAAAAAAAAAGAAATATCCAATAAGTAGATAAGTACAATTAGACTAATTTTTTGAGAAAATTACTAGTTATATTTTAGTTTGTCTTTATTGTAAGTATTACTATTCAATTCATCTAAGTATTCAATTTGTTTTTCTCTAGATAAAAATGCTAACTCTCTCTTAATTTTTTTCTTCTTTTCTTTGTCTAAATCTAATTGTTTTAATTTTTCTCGTATATCTTTTGATAAAACAGTGTAAATTCTCATAAAATACCTTTTTATTTCTGGAACATCTTCTAAATCTTTTTCTTCTAGATCTCTGTTTATACTTAACACCTATTTAGACTCATTTTCAATAAAGTTATAATAATCTGATTTTTTACTTCTAAGTTTTTCTAAATAGAGTATCATTTAAATCTATAATAAAAAATTTGGGGTCCAATTCTTCTAAAAATTAATACTTAATTTATAAATTACGCGCAATTCCATAATATATTAAAAGACCAGAAGGTATGATAATTAAAGTGAGAAATGTCCATACTAATTTAAATATTGGATTTTGCCATGTATTATATAATACGGCTCCATAAGAAGTGAAGAACATTCCATAAATCCCCGCTGTAAAGTATCTTAGTTTCTTTTTTAATTCAATATTTTCAAATTTATTATATAATTTTTTAAAATACATAGTGCTTGGAATAATTATCATAACTGTGAATATTATATAAATTA
>CAYNEU010000668.1:0-3541 GCA_964396275.1 uncultured archaeon
TTACTTAGGTTCAATTCATTCAATACATTAGATATTCCTTTAACGAGATCTGGTGAAAATTCTTTTAGTTTTACGAGAATTTTCTTAATATTTTTATTTTTAGTGGGAAAACAGCTTATTTTAACAACATCTTCACGAGAAATAAAAATTAATAAATAAAAGGGTGAATCTAATATTTCTTCTTTAATTTCAGGAGGAAATATAGGATTTGTGTTTAATTCATTATCATTTATAATTAGTCCTATAGAAATTTTATTTTTTTGAGTACTACTGTCTGTTTCCATTATCATCAAAAACCTAAAGGTAATTAAAAGTTATATTTGAGTAAAGATATATAAAGTTTTTTTCTATTTATTTTTATTTTTTTACATCGTTTATATAATTATGTTTAAGGGGTTTCATAATCCTAAAAAATTCAAGTAATAATAGCACTTTTTATTTTTTTACATTTAAGACTTGGGTAATACTAAGATATTATTTGTATTTTATATCTGAATTCAATTTTCTTTACATAAGATCTCTATAAATTGATTTTTTCATTCAAGGTAGAATCATGGGTTTTCAAAATAATTTTGGGGAAATTAGAAATAATTTTGGATTTGAAATTGATAAGTTTAATTCTCAAGAGTGTAGGTTTCATGCGATATATTTCATAGATTATGAAACTGGTGCTTTACTTGTTAGTAATAGATATACAGATAGCTTGAATTTTTTAAAGGATGATTTAATTAGTAGTTTTTTAAATGCAATAAATTTATTTATTAATGAAATTAATGAAGGTGCTAATGAAGAACTTCAAGAGATTAATTTTAAAGGAACAAGAATCTTATATGAGAGGGAAGGACGTCTTTTAGCTATAGCGATTACAAAAAAAACAAACTTACAAATGGAAAGAGGGATTCTACGAGAGATAATGGAAGATTTCTATATCAGATTCAAAAATTTCATTGATAATTTTAATGGTGCAATAACTCCCTCAATTAGAGATTATAAAAAAAGATTAAAAAGTATGAATTTAAACTCACTATTCAAATTCAATATTCAGATTTAGTATATTTATGATTATTCTTCTTGTTTGTCTTTTTTGATTTTTTCTACTTGTGATTCAAATTTTTTAACGATAGTTTTTGCTTCAGTTTTAATATTAATTCGGTGTGCATCAATTTCCCGTTGTTCTTCAATTTTATTAGCTTGTTTTTCAACAAGAGTAGAAATTTTTTCAGCAGAACCTTCCAAATCAGGATGTAATTCTTTTAGTTGAGTGATGCTTTGCTTCTGTCTATCAATCAAAAAAGCTTTTTCCCCAATAGATTTCTCAATTTTTTCACTTGTATTTTCTATATCTGCATGTATCTCTTTCCTTTGAGCAAGGCTTTCTTTCTGACGATCAATCATAAAAGCTTTTTCCCCAATGGATTTCTCAATTTTTTCACTTACATTTTCTATATCTGCATGTATCTCTTTCCTTTGAGCAAGGCTTTCTTTCTGACGATCAATCATAAAAGCTTTTTCCCCAATAGATTTTTCAATTTTTTCACCTACGTTTTCGATATCTGCATGTATCTCTTTCCTTTGGGCAACACTTTCTTTCTGGCGATTAATCATAAAAGCTTTTTCTCCAACTGATTTTTCAATTTTTTCACCTACACTTTCGATATCTGGATGCACCTCAATACGCATTTCATCAATTTCACGTTGTTTTTCTACTCGAAACGCCTTCTCTCCAATTGATTTTTCAATTTTTTCACTAGCACCATCGATATCTGGATGGATCCCAAATCGTTGCTCATCTAATTCTTTTCGTTTTATTATGTGGAAAGCTTTCTCTCCAATTGATTTTTCAATTTTCTCTGCCGTACTTTCGATATCTGGATGTAATTCCATACGCTGCTGATCTAGTTCACGTTGTTTTTCAACTCGAAACGCTTTCTCTCCAATGAATTTTTCTATTTTTTCACCCGTACTTTCTAAATCTGGATGGAACCCAATTCGTTGCTCATCTAATTCTTTTCGTTTTGATAAGTGAAAAGCTTTCTCTCCAATTGATTTTTCAATTTTTTCTGCCGTACCTTCGATATCTGGATGTAATTCCATACGATACTCATCTAGTTCACGTTGTTTTTCTATTCGAAAGGCTTTCTCTCCAACAGACTTTTCTATTTTTTCTCTCGTTCCAACAATATCTGGTTTGAGGTCTTTTAATTGAGCAGTAGTTTCTTTTTGAATGTTAATTCTAAATGCTTTCTCATCTATCAAATTTGAAATGTGATCCTTTCCTTCTGTAAATGATTTTATTCTTTCTTCTTTTTCTTTCTTATAAAGGTCATCAACAAGTTTCTTTTGTTTTTCTATTTCATCAAGAGATAAAGGTTTTTCATTTTCACCCAATATACTCACTTTTCAAAAATTATTGAGATTTTTTAAATATAATATCAAAATTCTTATTTAATAATTTTTATGTTTATTCTATAAATAAGTTTAAAATTAAAGGAACCAGATATTTTTTAATAAAAAATAGTAGAGTTTAAGCTAATTATTTTATAGGAATTGGTTCAAAAGAATCATCAGAAATTTGATCCATGAGACTTAGCATCGTTAATTTCATTGTAAGCATTTCCATAACTTCCAATTCTAATTTCTTTGATTTTTCAGAATCCATTGATAAGTTATATTTAGTAATTATATTTTTAAATTCTTGTTTTACATATATATACAATTCATCTTGATTATCTAAACTAATATCTTGAGTTTTAAACCACAGATCAATTTCATTTTTAACCAAGATCTCTATGTCATTAATCATATTATAAGCGACTTCAACTTCTTTTAGATCTTCTAAACTAATGAGATATTCTTGATCCTGATACATTGGTTTAATTAATAAGCCAAGATTCATAATTAAAGGTTGTTCTTGAAGTTTTTCTAGTGAATCGACTAAAAATTCTAAAATTTGATCTTTTTGGTTTAATTTAGAATAATCGATATATTCTTGGACAAAATGCATAATTGAATTTTTGATTAATAATTCTTTGAATTCAAAGATACAATCAGGCTTAATTTCAAGAGTATTATTAATACACGTGTATAATGAATTCAAGAAGGGTTTGTTATCTTTAAATATCGAAAATTTGTTTATAAAACTTAATATATCGCCAATAATTTCAAGTTTGTTCTCGTCTGGCTCTGAGTTAAAATAGTAATTAATATTACGTTCCAAATCGAAATTATCATCAGAAATTGATAAGAGTTGCTTTACCTCAGAATAAACAGAACTTAAATCCACAATAATGATTCGTTAAATATCCTTATAAAATTTCTTTATTTCAAAAAATAACTAAGACAAAAAAAATCAAAATGCTGTGGTTATTAATGCTGTGGTACCATGTTTTTGAGCTTCTTGAATAAACTTCATTACTTCTTCAGGTGATAAAGGAACTAAATCGAGAACACTCATACCAGATAACTTTAGTTCAGCAGTGACTGTTTCTGCAAGATTATTACAAGCACCTGAAAAAAAAATGTTCCTTCTACCAAATTCTTT
>CAYNEU010000669.1:0-2194 GCA_964396275.1 uncultured archaeon
TTTCTCTTGCCAAATCCCGCGGATTGAGAAATTAATTTAGAAAATTGTCAAAAAATTAAATCTTTTATGGATTTAACTGCTTTTGGAGGCATTATTTATTCAACTTAATACTTTTTTAATAATTTAAATAAAATTATCATATCCAAATTTATAACATTTTTGTAAATTATTTTCTAATATTCCTAACATATAGTATTTAATATCATTCTTTCTTAATTATTAAAAGATGAGAGAGTTAACTGATAGAGAACTCCAGTGGTTAGAAGCATTTGGGAAAAATCATGAATTCTTTACCTCCTTCCTGCTTCATTACAAATTAAAAAATCATTTAGCTAATAATCAATATTATTGGCTAAGCCTTTACATTAATCAAGCTGAAGAAAATGGTGATACTCTATTAAATATTGAAGAGATAACGTTTCTGGAAGAAAAGTCTGAAACTTATGAACAACTGAGAGAATTACTGAGAATTTATAAAGATAAAGGATATCTAGAAAAGTTGAAATATCAAGAATTAACAAGCTTGAAAACTAAAATTATGGGAGAAACGAGAGAAGTTAAGCCAAAAGTCAGCACTTTTAAACATAAAATTGTTAAAATACCTTGCCCTCATTGCAATTTTCTTTGCTCACCCCAAATTTCGCACTGTTCTAAGTGTGGTGAACCTTTACCTAAATTAGTTAATTTTAATGAGTATAATGAGGTTTCAGATGTAATTGATGTGGATTATACCGAAAGGAATATAATTTTTGCCCTTGAAAAATTAATCGATAAATCTATCCCCCTAAAAGAGAAATTTGATACTAATTCAACTTGCTACGTTAAAGAAGGGGATGAAATTACTGGATTAAGCATTTTCAATTGTGGATTAAGCGCTTTTCCAAGTGAGATCATAAGGCTCAAATATCTGAAACATTTAGCACTTAGGAGGAACAACCTCACTGATTTACCGAAAAATATAGGATTTCTTTCCAACCTTGAATGGCTTGATTTGCGTATAAATAAACTCGAGAAGTTGCCAAACGCAATAGGGCTCCTTTATAGAATGAAAAACCTAAATTTTAGCTCGAACAATTTAACGACAATTCCAGATTCAATTGGAGACTTGCTGATGCTAAAAAGACTAAATCTGAGTAATAATAAATTAAAAAATGTGCCCGAATGCATCGAAAATCTGAACTGCCTTGAATCATTAAATTTAAAAGCAAATTATTGGATTAGCATTCCAGAGAGTATAGAAAAGTTAAAAGAACAAGGACTTCAAATTATACTTTAATTGTTAGATATGAATCTTGTGATCCTAAGAAAAATAAGTAAAATCATCACATAGAGGATAGTAAATTACGCTTCTCTCATTAACTCATCAACAATTATACTGAAATGTATCAAAACCGTCCAAAACTTTTTTTATTTTAAAAAAAGGTGAAAAAGTGGAATTAAAATGCAGCGTACGTGAATATAATATACTAAAAAGATTATAAATATCATAAAAGATAATTAAACATCATAAAGAAGTATATACTTAGTATCCCAACAACCCAAATTTGTGCCGAATAAAAATAAACTATTAAATATTATAAAAACTATTTATTCAACAATTCTAAAATCATAAAAGAAATTATCCAAAAGATAAACCAAATTTGAGGGCATTAATACTCAGTCATTTTAACATTTTTAAGGGACCTATAGACGTTTTGAAAATTCCAGAAGACGTTGTCTTTAATGGGATTAAAACCATTCCTAAGCATCTAAATTTAGATGAAAAGGATTTCTTTATTTATGACTATGTAACTTTTAAAACAGCTAATTTAAAATTTACAGTACCAAGTAAAATGGAGAGGACGGACTATGAAGAGCTTATGATTACTGTAGTAATTTTCAATGAACAGATATCTCCAAAAATTTTCCAATCGATTTTAAAAGAATTTAAAGAAGAACTTACAAATATTAAGAATTTATATAAAGGTCTTTATAATTCATTTGAGGAGAATCCTGCCAAATTTCTTGAAATTAAAGAAATTTTACTTAAATATTATGAATCTATACAAAAGATAAAGGGGATACAGTTAGATATTAATTTAAATTACAATTTTCCATGGGGCACTCACATCTGTTATTTTTACAAAAAAAAAGAAGATCTCATGGACATTCTAATACCCTATATTAAAAAAGGGTTAGATGATAATCAGTTTTG
>CAYNEU010000670.1:0-1589 GCA_964396275.1 uncultured archaeon
TAAAATTATTGATAATATTATTGAGAAGGATATTTTATTGATTCCCTCAAATTCAATATGTATATCTCCATATAAATTATTCATAAAATCAATAATTTTTAAATAAAATTTTAAACCATTTTCGATGGATTAATGCAATTATAACCTTTTTATTCGCTTAAGATTACATTAAAGTTATTAATAATAATTTTGATAATAATTATAATAAATTTTTATCCATGAATTATAGTTATAAATTTATAGCAGTAAAACAATAGTAAAAAATATGAAAGTTGAAAAAATAGTAACAATTGATAAACGAGGCGATTGATAATTAAAGATGTGAAAATAATCACGATCGACAACCGCGGACGAATAGTATTACCTAAGGTAACTAGGAAGAATCTAGGCTTAACTACCAATTCTCAGTTAATGTTAGTGAGTGATTCAGAAACGAAGGAGATACGCATTACACCTATTGGATTACGAAATGAAAGTAGTCTCGTTAAGGTAAAAGTAGTAATGAAAGATGTTTCAGGGGCATTAGCAAAATTACTCGATATATTTGCCGAGGAAGGCATTGGTCTAGTGTATAGTGAAGCCGTAATTGTTGAGAAGGATAAAACTGCTGTTTGGATGGCAATATCTGAGAGTCCTAATAATATCGATCGGTTAAAAAATATTTTAAAAGAAAAGGGAGAAGCTCTGGAAGTTGAATTTTCTCCCTTAGATTAATATTTAAGATATAATATACGAATAAATAATCTATAAAGAAGGGATTTTTAGTGGCGAAAAAGAAGAAGAAAGAAAAGAAGAAAAAGATTCAAGAGATAAAAGAGGATACAGATCAGATACCTGAATATTCACTAGATTCGGCGTTACATTCCGCAAAATCTACGGAAACAACTTTACAAACTATATTGAAGGGTGTTTCTGAAGGACAGGGATTTGTTCATCCAAAAAAGGAAAATAACGTAAAAATCACGCCCCAATTAACACATGAATCACGAAGTAAAATAGCTGAAGCGTATGTAATGGAGGATATTCCCTTAACTAAAAGAGCTCGAGATAAAGAAAAATCTAGACCTCAAGTACTTCCTGCAGAGAAAGAAAAACCAGACGCATCACTACAAAAAAGTCAAATAAAAGCTGTTACGCCACCATCACCTCAATCCTTACCTGACTCAGCAGTTAAAACTCTAAGCGAGAAAGAAGAAGTAGCCCCCAAAGAAGAATCAATACCAGTTCCTTCTACTAAAAAAGAGCCTTCATTTATTAAAAAGGAGAATATTTATCTAAAATTAACAGAATTTTTCGAAGGTTTACTAACAAGTTATAGTGAGAGTTATGATAGATGGGAGATGTCGATTTCTAGTATACTTGGTATCTTGAGGAAAATGCGGAAAATTACAAAGAAGAATACGGATGACTTAACAAACGGTATTTCAAATATTTTTAAAAAGATAGAAGTAGATTTGGAACATTTTAAAGTTAAGCGAGACGAAATTGAGAAAGTTGCTGAAGTTGATATTGAGTCAATGTCGGGCGAATTTAAGCGTGTATTAGGGTTACTTGAATTACAAGTTAAGGAATATCAATTAAAACGGGTT
>CAYNEU010000671.1:0-5022 GCA_964396275.1 uncultured archaeon
AAGTATCTGATTTTATTATTATATTTTTCTTTCCACTCTTAATTTCTTGAAAAACTTCTGGGAGATCTACTATATTATTTAAATCAATTATAGCGGCAAATGAAGGAAAGATTTTTTTAACAACTTCAATATAATTTGGGGCTATGTGAGGTAAGCATCCTGCAATTATAGTATACTTCCTAGGATTTCTATGATATTGTTTATGTAGATTTTCTAAACGTGCTTTTATTTTATTTTCTGTCTGTTCTTTAACTCCACATGTGTTAATAATAATAAATTGGGCATTTTCCAATGTTGTTTCTGTATAGTTCGATTTTTGTAAAACATTTGAGATTATATATGAATCGTATTTATTTGATACACATCCATAAGTTTCAATATAGAATGAGTTTTCTTGCACGTTAGTCCATTTTTTAAAAATATAATAATTTATAAAAAGAACTTGATTATTATTTATTTAATCAAAATAATCTATTCATTTGAAGAATGGTGAAAATGTCAACGAAAATCAGATATGCATATTGTAAAATTTGTAAAAGAGAAGTTGAAGAATCACGTAGAAAACCAATGGAAATGATGCCAAAAGTAGTTTGGGGTATTGTTATTGTTGCTACTATAGGACTTGCAGCAATTGCTTACGCAATATACTTATCTAACAGACCAAAATCCTATTGCCCTACATGCTTTACAAAATTGGAATATTCAGATACACCGTTTGAAAAACCAAAAAAGAAGAGCGAAGATATGACACCTAAAGAAAAAATACTTGATAAAGCAGGCTTAGATAAAGAAGCTGAAGAAAAAGTCCCTGTTGCAAAGAAACCAGATGTTAAGAAAAAAGAGAAGAAAGATAAGAAAAAGAAAATATTTTGCTCCTATTGTGGAGAAGAACTAGATGAAGATTATGCAACTTGTCCCTTCTGCCAAGCTATTCTGAAAACTTAATTCTTTTAAAAATCTCACAAAATAATTCATTTTCTTATCAATAAACTAATAAAAATAAATAATAGTAAAACTAATAATTAAAATATAGAAATTTGAATACCATATTATTAAAATTTAAAAAATAATAAGATGATATAATTATGCCGCGTGGTGCTCGAAAAGCTCCTGATAGATTACCAGATCCTTTAGATGATTATTCCACTTGGGATCTTAGAATTGCAAAAGTTATTTATTACGGTCTTATACTTGCTACAGCAGTTCTTGTACTTGGAATTTGGGCAGTGATTATAACCTTTTTATTCGCAGGTGGAGCGTGGGCCTATTTTGTAGACTTAGCCCTTGGTTTCCAAATAGCGATTATAGCTGGTGCTGTTACTGGTCACTTATTTCTACTTGTTCTTTTTTATACGTTATTCAGAGGAGGCATGGTAAAATTATGTAACGTATTATTTAAAGACCGCCGATTAGCGAAAAAATGGGAAGACTATAGTACCTTAAGGCTTCTTATTGGAGTTGCTTTATTTGGCTTATACATAACTATACTTGCACTTTTAATAGGTTTACTGCCAACTACATTTTGGAATGCACTTTGGAGTCTCTGGCAAAAGATGTTAGCAAACTGGGGACTTGGTCTATGGATCTTATGGGTAGGGGCTATGATCTTTTTAATAGTTGGAATTATCTTTATAGGTTTTGTTCTCTGGAATCATGGAGTATTTTGGGTTTTAAAACATGTAAAGACAATTGAAGATGAAATGGAAGTTGATGAACGAATAAAGAAAGAAGCTTTGAAAGAAATGGATGATAGAACACTGCAATCCGTTTATAAAAAAGAAACTGGCAAGAAAGCAATACACAGAGGAAAAGAGACAAGAGGTTATATTGAGTGGAAAAAGAATCAGATGGTAGGATAAATCTAAGTTAACTTTTTTTTTAAATACTTTTTTTTAGTAATCTTAAATTAATTATATAAAAAACCATATTAAAAGAAAAGAAAAGATAATGAGTAAAGCAGGATTAATTTGGTTATTAGCTTCAATTGGAGGAATTTTGGGTGCAATATTCTCAGCGATAATTGTTCTTAATTGTACAGAGGTGAGTTGCGAGATGAATTTAGTATGGGCAATTCCTTTAGGTATATTGATTGGAGCTTTTTCATTAGTTATTATAGGATTATTAATAAATTCTTTAATAAAGTAATTTTGCCTTAGGGATTACAATTTTATACTAATAAATAGGCGTTTAACTTATCAAATTATTAGAAAAAAAAGGATAAAAAGGAAAAATATTACTTTTTAACGTCTCATCATTCTAGGGTTTCTAAACAACATTAACTCTTGATGAGGCACTTTATAATCTGTGGTTGCTGTTTTCTTCATCTTTTTATAGAGCTGTTTAACCAACTTCTCAGTAACTCTCATAAAATTACACGCACATCCGAATAATATCATGTATATAACAAACATTTTATCTTTTGCATAAGTCTCATCAAGAATTTGAATTTCAAAGTTTTTCTGAACTCTCTGACCGTCGATTCTCGCGATCTTCTGGTCTCCGATATAGATCCAGTAGTTTCTTCCTGGTCCTACAATTCCTTTAGCTGAAACCACCTGTAGCTTATCATCACTCTGTTCTGGAAGTAAAGGCCATGACCAACGTGTACCTACTAATCTCCACCCTCTCACACATCGCGCTAAGTATATTGTTCTTGGGATTTGAAAGAAAAACACGGGAGCGGGTGTTCTAATTTCATAACTCTGAACCAATGAATGGGCAATACTTAATTCAAGACCCCCTTTGAAATTACCGCCTTTAGCTGTTTTCGCATCCGTAATTTTTTCTTCCAAAATCGTAAATATCCGTAATGATAATCTTTTTTCCTCAAGAGGGCTTTCTTCCCATTGCTCTTTATTAAAAGCAATGATATATTTCTTCTCACCATCTTCTTCTACAACTCCTTCAATATCAAAATTCTTACTAAACCAACGAGTTTTTGCTTGATATTTGAGTTGTTGATGGACTCCTAACTCTTCGTCATGCAATCGAGTTCGCCAAAAGTTTACTTTCAGTTTTTTAAAAACCCTTTTTGCAGGTTTTACGGGAGCTTCTGGCGTAGGTTCTTTTTTAGATGGTTTCGATACTTTCTTCTTTGTCGGAGTTGTTCTTGTCGTTGCTCGAGGCTTTTTTGCTGCTTTTTCTGCAGTTTTTTCGATTTCCTCAATAGGATCTTCTTCTGACATATAAAATCACATCTTTCATTCAATTTTTAAAATATTTTTTTGTTAAATTAATTTTCATTTGGATTATTAATATTTTTTACGTTAAACAATTATTTTATAAAATCATATACAAATTCTTATTTAAAAGATTTTTGAGTTTAACTTAAGTATACTTAAAATATTTTTAGTTCAATTTTAGGAGCATTATTTCCCGTTCTATTTGAGAATCAAGACAATAATAATCAATTTCTAACTGATATATAAAACAATTAAGAATCGATATAATAAATATGAGATATACTAATAAGTAGGTTGTATGTCTTAAAATCGGACTTCACATTTATCCGAATCGCAAAAACGCTCCCCTATTGCTCTATCTCTTGTTTCATCTAGATTAAATGGCTTAAGTTTACTTGTTATTTCTTCAAATTTTTCTTTAGTAATCTCCTCATAAGGCGCCTGCTTATATCCATGTTCCTTTATCGGTAAGAAGCTTACACTTTTAAGTTTATCTTCATAACACTCAAGAACATGCTTGATTTGATCTGCTTCTTCTTCTGTAAAAGTGATAGTTATTGAAACTTGATTATCTGACCAGTATTTTTGATAAGCAGCAGCATTCTCAGCTTGTTCCCATATTGAAACTTCATTTTTAGAACGATCAAAATACTTTTCATGAATTGGGAATTCTGCTACAACTGTATTAGGCGAATATAAATCATCTTCAATTTTATATCCAGCACTTTTAATATGTTCAATAAGATCAGAATTTTTAGATAACCGTATTCTCCTAATATAATATTCTGAATGGGGATAGTGGATTCCAGGTGGAACTCCAGGAAGTAGGCTTACCGTACCGCTTGGCTTTACCGTAGTTATTTTAATTGAACGTGGAATGCAAAGCCACCCCGAATATTGTTCATCTAATTCTTGTACATAATTATAAGCTCTATTGCACCATTCTAACATCGTTCTTCTTCCATGCCTCACGAAGGCTTCAATAATTCCCGTTTGTGAAATACCCATTCGCCTATTCTTTAACATTACAGCATTTGTTTCTTGCCAATGAGTATTTACTAAAGTAACGGATTTTGAATATAGATAAGCAAATTTTAAGGTTTCTTGAAATTCTTCGTATGATTCGTGCCTCGAAGGAAAAGTCTCCACAAGACAGCATAATTCAAAGCTCTCAAGTGTTTGTTCTCCACATGGATTCACTCCTGCTGCTTTTTTATCTTTAAAATCAGATGAGTCTGTCATTCTTGAATAAGCTTTCGCATTTTCTAGCCAAAATACTCCAGGTTCACCATTTACTGCGATTTGGTTTGCAATAAATGAATAATCCAAGCCCCTAACTGCGAAAACTGAGTTATTACTAGCCCATC
This sequence comes from uncultured archaeon, assembly GCA_964396275.1. Classification (GTDB taxonomy): domain Archaea; phylum Asgardarchaeota; class Lokiarchaeia; order Sigyniarchaeales; family SOKP01; genus Loki-b32. Next base: position 4,550 of record CAYNEU010000671.1, read on the forward strand.
TATGAGAATATAATGCTTCTTCATTTTGTTTACAAGTTACAAAATCCAGATCAGTAGGATCACCTAAAGCGATTTCAGCACTCCTACGTACATTACCCGCAACAACGCATTTACCAATATAATTCATTATATCAACAATATCAACAGAGGTAATTTTTTGACCTATACGAGATTTTAAAATCTTTTGAACATCTACTAACATTTGCTTTAAAGGTTCAGGACCAGAAGCAATCCCTCCGAATCCTCGTATTGGGTCTCCAGCAGACCTAATTAAGCTAAAATCATAATGGGGTACTTGTTTCCCTAAAAAATATGCTTCTAACATTAACTTTAAAGATTCTACCCATCCTTCTCTGCTATCAGGTAATTGAAATTCGAAATGTCCTTCTTTAGGTTGTTTTATTGTAATTTTTCCAGCACCTTTAGTATCAAATCCAACTCCAACACCAAGCATCAATGCATCCATCACAAAT
>CAYNEU010000672.1:0-2124 GCA_964396275.1 uncultured archaeon
GGTGTATAATTTTTTTTATCTTGCTAGCCATTATAAACATTTTTAAATAGACATCTATATTAAATTTTTTTAAGTCATTATTATTATATCTGGTTTGAATTTCTTCAATATTCTATACCCTAAACGACTCGAAAAGCTTGTTGATGACTTTAGTTGTATCATTGCTGTATTATATTCAAAACTTATCAATTCTAATTTATTATAAGGAATCTTTATATTCTTCCCAAAAATGTTATTGATTAGTATCTCATCTTCTCTCTTCTTCATGCTCTTAAGAGTACTTTTCTTGAAATCCTGAGAATGGAAGTTTATCTTCTGAATAGTCCCAATTTCTAAATTATTAACAGCTTTTTTAAGATATATAAATGCTTGTAACTTTTTTTCTGATAACCACTTTATTACGTCTACTTCAGATTTTCGAGAAATAGGACTTTTGCTAATAGCTAAGTAAATTTTTTTCGGGCGAATTATTAATTCACTAAGAGAATAATTAATCAGTTTCTCATCTTGATGATCATTATCAATAATTGTTAATTGAAAGTCATCTAATTTTAGTGCGGTACTTATATTTATACATTTAAAAATTTTTAAGTCTCCTTTAATTTTAAAAAAAACTTCATGGTCTTTAAAATTCTTAAAAAAAAGGTGAGAATTTGGTAATTTCGTTTTAACAAGAGGTTTTTGGATCTTATTATTATTGTCCAAGAAAAGATAATATCCATCTTTATTATTTTCATACAATTTAATATCAATTAATTCAAAAGGAATATTCTTTTTCAAGAAGTACTCTCCATTCAAATCATATTGATTGTGTGAATATAACGATGGACTTAAAACAACATTTTGATTTGTTTTTAAATTGTGAATAAAAAATTGGATAGGATCGGTAATATTCTCAATATATTGAACATCAATTAATTTACCAACAATAATTTCATCTGTAATTAGATTTCTAAAGATGAAGTCCTTTTGAATTTTAAATTTATATAAATCTTTTCGTTTAAGCGACTCCATTAAGAAAGAGATATCATCAATTTTAAAAAAATTCTTAAATTTATTATTTGCTAAGAGTTTAAATTTTTCTCTTGCGTCTTCAAATTTTTTTGCATATTTTTTTTGCTTAGATCTTTTTAGACATATAAATGGAAGAATTGCTTCTTTAATAGGTTTTAATTCATTACCTAAAATTGCTGCGAACCTATAATAACTAGGAGGATGTGAATTAATCAAATTAGCCAAAAGTGATCCTCTTGATGGTTTTATCATTGAATGATTTAAATAAATTGCTGTATTCATATAATCCAATAGTTGGTTATTTTTTGTGATTTTTTCTTCACTTAAAAGCATAGTATTCAATCCAATTTCTCGCCCAGATGAATAAAAACTTTCTAAGGTATAAAGAGCTTTGGCAAGTTCATTTGCATATCCAGCTTTCTTTGCTTTTAAATCTGCCTTTCCTTCTAAAATTCTTACAAGTATAAAAAGAATTATATAGATCGCTAAATTTAAAAGGATAAAGTAAATCATTGGAAGCTGGGGATTTCCAAAAGTATAATCATAGTATGTAGCAGGAATACCAAGAAACATTCTTACAATTAGATCAACAGAAGTAATTAAAGTTAAAATAAGAGTATGTTTTCCTTTTGTATGGGCTAATTCATGAGCCACAATGCCTTTTAATTCATCTTCAGGAATTTGATTTATATCATCAGCTATAATAGCAATTCGTTTATCAAGTACAGAGCCATAAGCCATAGCATTTAATATGGGATATTTTCCAAAACCTACTGTAACTTTTCCTTTAATTCCAATATCATTTTTTATTTTATTTACGATCTTCAATAGATTCTCATCTCTTACTTTATGAATTCCGAGTAATTTATCCAAAATGAATCCTGATACGAAATAAATTCCCCAATTAACTGCGATTAATATAAAATAGACATTAAAAAAGAGATCAGTAATCTTGAATTCACTAGAACCAATAGGTCTATCTGCAATAAAAGTTAGTGGAGTATATTGGTTAATAAATACAACAGCTAGCCATGCTATAATATAAAGAAATAAAGTTAAATATTCAGGGCTCATAAATCGCCAGACAATTATGTATTTTCTTCCAAATAA
>CAYNEU010000673.1:0-2399 GCA_964396275.1 uncultured archaeon
ATTGAACCCTTTATTTCTCATGAAAAAGAATATTATGTTTCTATTACCTCTGACAGAGAAAATGACATCATCCACTTTAGTTTCGAAGGAGGAATATTTATTGAAGAAAACTGGGAAAAAGTAACTCATATACCCATTCCAATTGGTGCAGATATAAATACATTTGATTTGAAAAATAAACTGCCTAATTTAGGAGATTTAGAGAATGTTTTAATCCCATTTATAAGAGGGCTTTACCAAGTTTACCTCAATCAAGATTTTACATTTCTTGAAATAAATCCATTTGCTATAACTGAGGATAAGAAAATTGTCCCACTTGATGTTAAAGCTCGTTTGGATGACACTGCTACATTTCTTCATGCAGATACTTGGGGAAATCCTGCGAATCCAATTGAATTTCCAGCAGGATTTGGTCAAGAGATGAGTCCAGAAGAGGTAAAAATAAAAGATCTTGATGAAAAAACAGGAGCATCACTTAAATTAACTATACTAAATCGAGAAGGACACGTTTGGACAATGGTTGCTGGGGGAGGAGCATCAGTAATATACACAGATACAATTGCAGATTTAGGATTTTCAGAAGAATTAGGAAATTATGGTGAATATAGTGGAAATCCAAGTCAAGAACATACACAAATATATGCTCAGACACTCATCGATCTAATTACAGAAAAACCTGATCCAAAAGGAAAAGAGAAATATCTAATTATCGGTGGAGGAATTGCTAATTTTACTGATGTTAAAGCAACTTTTGGAGGGATTGTCAGCGCAATAAAAAAGTCTGTTGATAAATTAAAGAAAGCAAATGTAAAGATTTTGGTACGTAGGGGGGGTCCCAACGAGAAACAAGGATTAGAACTAATGAGACAAGTTGGAGAGGAAACAGGGATTCCTATTGAAATTTATGATCGATATAATAGTATGACGCGTCCGGTAGCTCGAATGATTGAAAAAATGAAAGGTGAATTATAAATGGAAAATTATGAATTGTTTAATGAAAGTACACAAGCAATAATATATGGCCTTCAAGCCGCGCCCGTCCAAAGAATGCTTGATTTCGATTATGTTTGTAGGAGAAAAACACCTTCAGTCGCTGCAATGATTCAACCTACTCAAGAAGCAGCAGTTGCATATCATAAAGCTTTTTGGGGAAGTAAAGAAGTTGTCATCCCTATTTATAAAACGCTTAAAATAGCAGTAAAAAAGCATCCTAATGCTGATGTAATGATTAATTTTGCATCTTTTCGATCTGCCTATGATACAAGTAAAGAAGCACTTGAAGCAGATACAATTCGAATTGTCGTTATTATTGCTGAAGGTGTTCCAGAACGACAAAGTAGACTTTTGATTAAAATCGCTAAAGAGAAAAATAAAGTCATCATAGGTCCTGCAACTGTAGGTGGTATAAAAGCAGGGGCATTTAAGATTGCTAATACAGCAGGAACTCTTGAAAATATCATCCTTTCAAAGTTATACCGACCCGGTTCTGTAGGTTTTGTTTCTAAATCAGGTGGTCTGAGTAATGAAATGAATTTTATGATCGCACAAACTACGGATGGCGTTTATGAATCGATTGCAATTGGGGGAGACCGTTATCCTGGTTCGAGATTAATTGAACATCTTTTACGTTATGAAGCAAATCCAAATATCAAAATGTTAGTTTGTCTTGGAGAGATTGGTGGAACTGAGGAATATGAGATTGTAGATGCTTTAAGAAACCGGAAAATTACAAAACCACTCGCCATATGGGTTACTGGTACAGCAGCTAAGATTTTACCTCAAGGTTTACAATTTGGACATGCTGGTGCTATGGCAGGTACTTCAAAAGAGACGGCAGAAGCTAAAAACCAAGCTCTTAAGGAAGCAGGAGCACTTGTTCCTGAATCTTATGAAGATTTTGATAAATTAATTAAAACAACTTATGAAAAATTAGTACAAGAAGGGAAACTTAAACATGCTAAAGAAATAGAACCACCTAAAATTCCTACTGATTTCAATGAAGCTTTAAGATTAGGATTAGTTAGAAGACCCTCTGATGTTGTAGTAACTATCAGTGATGATCGAGGAGATGTTCCTACATTCGCAGGGGTTGGATTGGAGGATATAATTAGAGGTAATCGATCAATTGGGTATGTTATTGGCCTCTTATGGTTTAAGCGAGAGTTGCCGGAGTTTGCTCAACAATTTATTGAAATGGTAATTAAATTAACAGCAGATCATGGTCCTGCAGTATCAGGAGCACATAACGCTATAATTACTGCTCGTGCGGGGAAAGACCTTATGTCAGCTTTAGCAAGTGGGATTTTAACAATTGGTCCTAGATTTGGGGGCGCAATATCAGATGCAGCAAAATATGTGAGGGAAGCCTTACAAAATGGAATGAAACCAGCAGAGTTTAT
>CAYNEU010000674.1:0-7350 GCA_964396275.1 uncultured archaeon
ATCCTGCTTTTCCTCCCTTATTAGAATGTCCATATCTTTCTTTACCAATGAATCTAGAAGTGCATAAACATTACTTTTTGATAATTGAGTTGCTTTAATTAACTCTCGTTCAATTATTTCAATCGGGTAAGCCTCACCCCTTCGAATGTATTCACTTCTAATAATTTTATAGACCTTGTCTAAGCTTCTTTCCTCTTCACTAACAGTTTCTTTTTGTAATCTCATAAACATTGAAGTTTCGTGAGGTTTTATATAATAAACTAATAGTGTGGTACCTAGGAAAAAAATCATAAGTACTGAGATAATGTATTTATCCCACATTAAAATTACACCCACATCAGATATTATTTGATTTGGTATTGCATTTGCAAGAGAGAAACGTGTCAATGTTTGAGCGAAAACACAAGCTAAACATAATAAAATTAAGCCATCTTTTTTGAAGATAAGTATTTGCCAACCAAGAGTTTTTCCTAGTTTCTTTACAATTCGATATAAAAAATACATTGATATGATAAATTCAAATAGAAAGATATATGAAACCGCAGAACCTGTTGCCCCAATTGTTGCTTTAAAAGCAGTAATTGTCTCATTTTGAAGCAACATATACATACTGATTTGTAAAATTTGAAAGAAAAAGATAAAAAAAACAATCAGCGCAAAAGTTAAATTATCAAAAGTACCAGCTCTTTTAGTTTCAGCCCGTCGTCTAGTAGATACATATTCAAAGATGATAAAAACTAACGTCATTACTAAACTAAAGTAAATCAAGGGCATAATTCTTGTCATTTCTAAGTTATATACTGCGACAGCACTGCTTGGATCACTACGCCCGAAAAACTCCAAAGATAAGATTACTAAAAAACTCCTGTAAAATAATGAAATTACTACAAGTACAGCTAATATTATAAAAGGTATGATAATGGCTAAGATATATCTTGGAATTGAATATTTCTTAATGAACCTGGCTTCTATTTTAGTTGAGAATTTTCTTGAATAAATATAGAACCGACTACTTAATAAGACTAACCAAATCATCGCTAGGCTTAATAAATAGCTCATAAAGTTGAGACTTGTTCCAACATGTAGAAAAAGTATAAATAACGATAAAATAAGACCACAATAAAATATTAATTGTTTGATCGCACTGTATTTTTCAAAAATAAAGAGTCTAAATTTATCTATACTAAAGAGAATAGATAAAATTAGAAAAAACGCCACAATTGTATTTGAAAACGCAAATGGATTACCAAATGTTAAGAAATTAATCCAAGACCCTGGAAAATTAATTGCTGTAATTAAAACTAAAGAATAAAAAATAAATATAGCATATAATCCAAAAAATTTTTTTTCGAAAGAATAAGATTTGGGCTCCTGACCATTAATATACACTTCTTGATGGATAATTTTATCATAAAAACCAGATTTAATTTTAGATTTTAAAACACTTAAATTCGCCCTTTTTCGCGAAGAAAAGGCTTTAACCTTATTCATTGTCCCTATTTTCCCCAGTTTTGAGGTTTTTGGCAATTTTAATGCTTTAAATTTCTCTTGTTTTTTCTTGGTTTCTTCTCCAGAATTTTTTGATTGCTTGCCAGACATTATAATTAATAAATCTTTTTTTCCTATAAACCTAATTGTAATATATTTTGAAAACTAATGATACTATATTTAGTAAAATATAAGTTCTATATACAAATTTTAAAAATATTCCGATATAAATTTAAATATAGTTAATGCATTTTAGTATTGTGAAACATGGAACGAAAAGTTGAAAACAGAGAAAGCCTATTAAAGTTAATCAAAAAAGCTATTGAATTGCTTGCAGAGAGGAATGTATCTCAAACAGTGATTTTATCTTCTTATAAGATTAGCTCCGTTTTAAAAGAAAACTACGGCATAAATATAAAAGTTGATAAAATTGGAAGAATTCTGAGTAAAATAGCTAAGTTAAATGAATTAAAGAGGCTTAATACTAATATACCGAAATATAAACTACAGATCTCAAAAGTTTCGAGTTTAGAATTCTTTTGAGTTTATCTTTAACCTAAATTTCGAAAGCTAGTAATTGTCTTTTGGAGTTTCTCAAGTAATATTTTTATTTCTGAGTTATATTCTTTAAATGGTTCCAACTCCGTGTTCAGTTTTTCGATTTTTTCATTAGTATTAGTTTGTAATGAAGTTATAGAATTTTCAATGCTTTTTTCAATATTTTGAGCCAAATTGTTTACTTGATTATTTGTAATTGTTAATTTAGATTGAAGATTTTTTATCAACTCTTCGATTTGTGAATTAATTTGCGTAGTTTCTTTAACCTTTCCAGATACAGAATTAATTACTAATTCCATCTCATTTTTAATATTTGATATATAACCTTCGATGAGAGCGTTTAGACTATCAATAAGATTGTTCTTTGCAGTTGAGAAATCTGTTATGAATTCTTTATTTTTTTTAACTCGAGCATCAACATAGTTAGAAACACTTTTTTTAAACTCAATTATCGTTTCATTCAATGTCATATTGAACCAATTATCAACTTTATTTATTCCAGATGATATTGCCTCCTTCATTTTATTTACTGATTTACTAATATATTCAGTTCCTTTAGATGTTCCCTGATTTATATCTTTAATCCAATCTCCAATTTGAGTTTTGGCAATATTCATGAACATATCTGAGAGTTTTTCTGTTCCTTGTTGTAAGCTTAAAGCGATTGAGGTTAATTCGGGATAATCTTCAATTTGTTCTTCAATTATCTGTGTTTCTTCTGTTTCTGGAATTTCTTGCAATTCTCCAAGAGGTTGTTCAACAAATTCATTTATTTCTTTAATAAGAATAGGATTTTTTTTCTGGAAATCCTCTGAAAATTTTTGAACCCACTTAAAATACTCTAATGAGTTTGGTATTTCAATTTTAAATGGTACCATATGATATTTATCAGCTTTAGTATAATCATCTAATCTATAAATATCAAATCCAAGATTCCCGTCCTTCCCCATGAGTGTATGATCAAAAACTATACTAAAACCATAAGGAAATTCCTCCGTTTGGAAATATTGTAAATTTACTAAATCACTCTCACTGAGGTACAAACCCCAAGAAGGGTGAGAATGGTAATATCCTATTAAAGCAGATGAATACTTTTTACCGATCTCAGTAAATAAATCATAAACATCTTTATCAAATCCAATTTCTGCTTTATCTCCATGTGTTATAGGTACAGCATTTTCTACAATAACTTTTCCTTCGATAGTATCATATTTCCCTACACAGATTCCCATTACTTCTATACTTTGTTCTAATTTATCACTACCAAAACGTAGAACATGAGTAAGCATGTTTCTAAAAGCTTCCTTCTTAATGAATATAGTTCCCTTTTCAGATTTACTAATATCATTAAAATTTTTTTGATTTATATTTTGATTAGATTTTTTTTCAACCACTTTCACTCAACCCTCATTTTTTTCTAACTTCTTTATCTTAGCTAATAACTCTTGATTTTCTTTTCTTAAATCTGTTAGATCATTTTGAAGCGTCTTGATTTCAACTTTTTGTGTATCTAATTTGTTTTGTAGTGGAGTTTTTGAGCTCTCTAATAATATTATAGCAGCTTTTAAATCTGATAGAAAGCTTTTAGATTCTTTATTTAAATTAATAAAATTTCCTATGATTTTGTTAACATTTTTTGTTAAGGTTCCAGATAAGTCTTTTAAAATATTATCGAACTTTTCTGGACTTGTGTGTTCTATTGAATTAAGGTTTTTAGATAAATTTTCTATAATACTACTTTGCTCATCCAAATTTTTAGAAGATTCCAAACCTAGGTTATTTATTTTAGTTAATTTTTCTATTTGGTTATTAAATTGAATTATACTATTATTGACATTTTCCTTTAATTTTTCTTCAACCATAGCTTTAAATCGTTCATTAAGTTCAGTCTTGATATTATCAAACAGATCTTTAAAGTATTCTTGATCAGAATCAAATTCTTCGAATTTATCATCAATGTACATGTCTAATTCGTTTAATTTTTCCTTAAAGGAAAATTTAAAATTTTTTTGAAGATTAGAAATCCCCTCACTTAACTTGTCTTTTATTATAATTACATCTTTTCTTATCTGTAAATTATTCTTAACAGTAGTATTGATCAAATTTTCACTCCAAGAATTAAGAAATATGATACATGGTGCGATAATAATTTCTAAGAACTTTGTTAATTCTGTATTGAGTGTAGATAAGATCTTAGTAGAGTCTAATTCCGGTTTCTTTGCAAAAATTTGGCTTTCATTTGGAAATGCAATATCTCCAAACAGATCAGGCATTTCATTAATTTCTAATATAGGTGGTTCTTTTGAGTGAATATTGTTTATTAAATCGATTATTTTTAAATAATATTCAATACTATCAGGAGGTGCTACAGTCGCTTTTACCTCGTGATAACCTGACATCTGACCTTTAGCTGGATTATCTAATCGAAATGTACGAAATCCTAAATCTCCTGGTTTTTCTAAATAAGAATGGTCAAAAACAATCCCTATAGCGCTTGGGTTTGGAGTTTGCCAACCAAGCTGATTACGTATATCTGTTGAAGAAAAGAAAATATCCAGTCCCGGATGAGAATGGTACCACCCACAACTAAACCAGTTTTTTTCAGCATATTCAGCATCAACCATAGAAAATGTTACATAATCTTCTGGGGCAAATGCAACTTCTATCGCACCACCATGTGAAATGGGAACAGCATCTTCAATTATAACATCTCTAATTCCCTTCTTATCGGGTTCATCTTCACCCAATGACCCTATAAGTATTCCCATTACTTCACGGTACTGTCTTTTATCTCTTGCTTTATTTCCAAAACGAAGGACATGTAGAAGCATTTTATAATAAGCTTCTGGTTTAATAATAACCGTTTTTTCAGAAGTCAATGTTATTCACGATTTATGTTTTAGATTTAGTTTGTTAATGATCTATATATAGTTTAATTGGTTTTAAATATTTGAATAAAAATTTGAAAATTAAATCTGATCTTTTAATTTATTCTGGATTGAGTTTTCTTTTTCAGAGTAAATTTTGATTCTCTTTCCTTATTCTCTTAACATTATTAAATCAAATAAAAAATAAAATCAGAATTAAAACAAATTTATGAAATCATTAATCATGAGGTAATGGCTTACCACAGAAAGGACAGAATCGGAAACCTAAGTCTTTACCACAATGCGGACAAAAAGAACCTTCTGTTCCTACTGGTGCTTTTTCCTCAACACCTTCTTTTGGTATTGAAGGTAACTGTCTTTTTGTTTTAAGAGTTGTAGCAGATGAGGAAGTACTAGGAGGTACCTCTTGTCTTGCTATCACTCTTTCCTTAAAAGCTTGTCTATGTTCTTCCTCCAGTTCTTCTTGCGTTTTAGTACCTTCTGTCTTTACCCATCCTTGAACCTTGGGTCTTTTTAATTCACTTTCAGGAACCCTTTCCAATTCTACTTCTTTAGTTTCTGAGAGTGGAGCAACTACTTTTCTCTCATCCCTCCTCTGCAGGGCTTGTTTTACAAGAGCCTGAGTTGTTTTCATTACTTGATGGGGATTAATATTAGGGATTGCTACAGTCCTAAGAACCCAGCCTACAATAATATTTTGGTTTGGAAAATCGCCTTCGACATCCTCATCTTTAAAAACATAAGAATCAAGAATATCTTTTCCTTTTAACATGCGAACAGCCCATTTCTCATTAATTAATCCTAATTGCAGTCTGTAAGATGTTCCAGGTACGCCAAGTTGGCTCGTTAATGGTTCGAATCCTCTCTCTGTCACTTCAAATCACTTTTTTTCTATAAATTATATGAGATTAGTAATATTATAATGATAAATTTCGAATTTAAATTATTATTTATTTATTGTTAAAATTTATCTTAAAGTTAAAAATTTTATCTGATTGATTAAGTTGATCGATAGTTAAAATGTTTAATTCTTATATTTTTAGTTTGGGATTAAAAACAAATAAATACAAATTATTCTATTATTTTGTAAAATACCATTGTTGAAAATAACAGGATTTTTATCATGACTGTAATAATTCCAAAGAATGATTATTTAACTTTAGTGGCTGCAACTACTAGATTTGCTAATGCTCGTATTCCAAAGGATGATTGGTTAGAAGTTAGTGGCATCTTTACTGGAAGAAATGAAGGAGATGATGTATTTATAACAGAATGTTACCCTATCATGCATCAAGAATTAGATAAAGATGCGGTAATTGATCAATATAAATGGAATGATGAAGATTATGAAGCTCTTTATATCATCGATGAACAAGCATTTTCAAGAGATCCACCTGAGTTTGTAGTCGGATGGTGGCATAGTCATCCTGGCTTTATTTGAACTGGATTTACCAGACTTAAGTTAAAAGGTAATGATGAGCCATATCGATATTCGTACTACTTTATCATATCAACAAAATAATCCTTTGGCAATCTCACTAGTTTTTAATCCTATGAGACTTATTCGCCAGATTGAAGAAGCAAACAAAAAAGGAGATCCAGATACACAACTAAAAAATGATCCTGGGTTCAAAATATTCAGATTAGATGATATCAGTCGAGGTCTTGAAGCATCTTATCATGCCGTAGACTATAAAATTGAAGGATACGATAGTATGGAGCAATTGGTTACTTCAACTCAGAAATTTATTATCGATATTACTAATTTCTTCCCTAAGAATAATGTTCCACAAACTTATGAGAAATATATTGATGATAGGATAACTCAATTAAATTCATTATTTCAGGGAACTGAAGAATATTTAACCACATTGACCCATCGTGGTGAAAAGAAGAGAATCCCAGAAGTTATAGAAAATCAAAGCAAAGAAATTAGGAAATTTGTAGCTGAAACAATAATTAAGATTGAAAATATTAAGGAATTCAGGAATTATTTAGAATATAAAGAAAGAGAAACAATAATTCCAGAAATTAAGACTATAATAAATAAATGGGATGAACAGGTTGTTGGATTAGATAAGAGAATAAAACAAATGAAGAAGAAATTTTAACTCTAATAATTTTCATCTTATTTTTAGTTTTGATAAATTTTTATTTGATTACGCTTTTTTTTGATTAACTATACGATTATTTTAAAAAAAAATATAAGAGACATTTTAGAATTTAATCATTATCATGAGAAAAATTAATTTTCCTTTTACAGCGATTCTTGGTCAAGACAAAATGAAGATGGGGTTAATCCTGAACGTTATTGACCCTCAAATAGGTGGTATTTTATTAACGGGCCAACAAGGTACTGGAAAAAGTACTGCTGTAAGGTCTCTCGTAGAACTGATGCCTCAAATTGAAATTATTG
>CAYNEU010000675.1:0-1506 GCA_964396275.1 uncultured archaeon
TTATATAAACTATTCAATATAATTAGAGCATAAATATAAAATTTAGTTTATGTTGGTATTTTTAGTGTTTTGTTTTAATTATTTATAATGCACTAAATCATTTTCCATATTTTAAGTCGAAATATATAAATAGCCAATTGAATGTTAAATTATTTAGTATGGTAATTTCATCAAAAATAATAAATTTACTCCTTCTCAGTGGCGTAGTTCTTTTTTTTATCGGAACCTTTTTAATTATTTTTTATTTCTTAATGTGTTTTGTAATTGAGATAATTATATCTCATTTATATCCTATTATTGGATGGCTATTATTTGTTATTGGAGGTTTTTTTATTGCAGTAACACCAAGGAAGTATTATCATGCTATAAAAAAGGGGAATAAGAGAACCTTGGAAATAGAATTACTTATTATAGGTTTATGTGGATTAATATTAGTTACTTTTATAACTATAGCTGTTGATATTTATATTTATAGAAATGATGGGGTATTTCCGTTTCGAACATTAGTATTTTTTACTGCTGTTTTTATAGGATTTATTATAGTAAAAATAATACGGAAAAAAAAGTAGTAGATGAAATTATTTATATCGTTATAAATAATAAATTTAATTATACTTCCTATTCTTGTTTTAAAATTTTCATAAAATCATAAAAATATCTATAAGAATCTTTAAAATCATTATCTTCTTTAGAATAATCTAATGCTTCGTTAAAAATCTGATTGAACTTAGATATATTCTTCTTTTGAATCATTGTTTTATATTCTTTTATTAAGCTTTCTAATAAATTTAACACTTTATGAAATTCTTGATTTTCTATTTGAATTTCTGCAAACATTTCTCTCTCTCTTTGAATTATACTCTCAGCGAAAACTTTTTGTAACAAGAAGGTAGTACCAGTATATTTCGTTAACTCAGTTAATGGTTCTTTTGACCTTCTAATAAGATTTAAAAAGAGAATGTTAAACATGTGGGGTACTCCTAAGGTTAAAGCAATTCGTCTATCATGAATTTCAGGTGTAGTCTCAGTAATTATTAGCCCATTTAATTCAAATAAAGTTATTAATTCATTTACTAAATCATCATAATTTTCTGTACCACCAACTTTTAACACGATCATAACATAGTTTTTCATATCTTTTATACCAGGACCAAACATAGGATGTAGTGAAAGGCAATTTATTGGGTAAACTTTAATAATTTTTTGCATTGTATTCACAACTATGTTTTTTAATGATGTAATATCCATGAGTAAGGCGTTTTTTTTTAATAATGGGGAAATCTTTTGAATCATACTTGCAGTAGATGTAATTGGAATTGAAACTAAAATTATATCTGCATCTTTCACACTCTCTTCTAAGGAAGACTCATAGTTTACATCAAATTCATGAGCAACAATCTTTAATTGTTCCAAATTTCTTGCATATATTGTAATTTTAAAACCATTTCTTTTAAAAAATTCTCCAAAAACTTTACCCATGCCACCAGAACCACCAATTATAGTAAG
>CAYNEU010000676.1:0-8851 GCA_964396275.1 uncultured archaeon
GAAGGAACTGAAATTGCCATTTATGTAATTGACATCCAAAATAAACCTCGAATACCTGAAGCTATAAGTTATTTTAAAGACGTATTAGAGCAGTTTAAAGAATTAGAAATTAAACCCCCTATATATGTGTTTCTTCATAAATATGATCCCGCATTACGGAGAAGTGCACAAAATGAAATGGAGGCTTTAATAATAGATCTTAAAGATAAACTAAGAGCTACTGAATATAAGGAATTATATTATTATGAAACTTCTATTTATGATTTTGGCTCCATTATTACTGCAATGTCTGAAATCCTTTTAAGCTTATATCCAAAATCAGAATTAATCGAAAAAACTATTGTAGAATTTGCTAAAAAAGTTGACTCAGAAGGAGTTGTGATAATTGATGATAACTCTCTTATAATTGGATCGTATTATAAAGATGATGAAACCAAGCACCTGCTGACTGCAAGTTGTCCATATTTCCTTACTTTGAATGATTCCTTTCAATATACGGGTGTAACAGAAGAAAGATTTGAAAGTAGAATGATAGTCCAAAGATTTGGTAAAAATTTCATATTTAAACAAATCACACTAAAGAAAGATTCAGCTCCATATTATCTTATACTTTTAAAGGAAGATCCCGTTTTTCATAAAGAAGATCTTGAATCTTTTGCAAATCTATTAAAGGAGATTCTTTACAAATAGATTATTTTAATTCTTTTCATTTCCTACTATAAAGCTTTTACCTTAATTTTAGAATTACTAACATTAATAAAATTAAATTTTTATGTATACTTTATATTATTAAAAACAAAAAATCTAACTTCATTAATAGATCTAAAGAATACTTTCGTTAGTTAAATACAAGGATAGAAGAAATTAGGTAAAAATATCTGGAAGTGGAAATACCTCATTGATTATATGTCAGAATTGTGGTACTACCAATAATGAAAATATCAATCGCATTTGTAGAAAGTGTGGCGCTTTACTACCCGTTCCTACAAAGCATCCTAGACCCACAGATCAAAAAACTGAGAAAGGAAAGAAAAAAGAAAAAAAAAAAATTGAAAAACCCGTAGATGTATCAATTGAAACTAAGAAGAAGAAAGAAGAAAAATTAGATTTACATGAAATTCCTAAAGAACCTGAGATCTTGGAGAATCAAATGAAGTTGCAAGAAATTCCTTCATCATCTAATAACATAATAAAAAATAGTTCCTTAAGAGAAAATGGTTCTACTTTAGAACAAAGTGAATCAAAAGGTTTACAAGAAATTACTCCACAACCATTTAAAGGTTTTATTCATGATTCTCACAAGGAAATTATATCTCCATCATCTCTCCCTACTCGTCCTGAAGATGCGATTTCAGATGCTTTTCTAGAGCTTAAAAATTCCGTTCTTGAAAAAGAGGATAAGAAGTCCTCTGTTCCATTATCTCCTATTCCGGTAGAGCCTACAGAAAGTGATGCAGCTGTTTTAAAACAAAAACGATTAGAGAAAGATATGACTGAGGTATTAGGATTTCTTTCTAAAAAAATTTCAGTAAAAAAATTAGAAACTCCTAAGGTGAAACATCCTGATAAAAAAGATCATGAGGAAAAAATACCACCTGCTAGTATGAATGAAATTTTAAAACAATTATTAAAATTGGATTTAAATATAGAAGCATCAGCTATAATAAAAACAGACGGCACTATACTAGCATCAGCAATATCTAGTAGAATTTCTGATTCTCTTTTTGCGACAGTTGGAATGAATCTATCAATGATAGGAACTGATATAATAGAGGGATTAGATGCTGGTTTATTAAAATCTATTTCAGTTAGAGGAACTGAAGGTGTATTGGATTTAGCTCCAATTGATCGAAATAATCCTAGCGTTAAAGACATGCTTTTAATATTGTTTTCTCATCCAAAAGTTAAAAGTGGAATAATAGCTTTTGCTGTTAGTATATTAAAAAAGCAATTAAAGGAATATTTAGGATTAATAAAATAAGTTTTAATTATCTAACTAAAAGAAATATAGTTTTCAAAATAATCTTTTTTGTATATTTACTTTATTGACACTAACAATTTTGAAGTAGTGTAAGTTATTTTGTAATTCATGCAAAAAAGAATTCAATTGATAAACTGAAACTAGGGGAATTTGATTATTATTCATTTTTATGCTATTTTCTTCTAAAGTAACCATAATAGGAATTAATATAAATGGCAATCGCTTGCGTAAATTCAGGTTATTTCCTAATAATTTTTGAATAAGCATTGAAAATATTTCGGGATTTTTTTTTAATGCGATTGCTCTACGATATTGTAAATCTGCTGCTTTATTAATAGAACTAAATGAATCCTTACGTTTCCATTGCTTTGCATCAATAAGCAACACATAATTGAAAAAAATACCAATAATGTCAATTTCATATCTTTTTTGGGAAGTTTCCGATTTAAAATAGGATTTATCTGAAAACCTAAAATTCTTGGTCGTAACATAATTGTTTTTTGAAAGTATTTCTTTTATTAAAGCTTCAAAGCCATCATAATTTATTATTTCAGTTATTTTCCTAATATCTAGTTGGAGTATCTTAATCGTTTCTATAATAAACAAAATTTTGTTGATAACAATATATTGGACATAATTACCTTTCTTAAAAGAAAGAAAATTGAGATTCCCAATAATAATTCTCATCTCAGAATTATTTAATTGTCGTAGGAAAGGAATGTCTGAAAGCTCACACCAAATTTCAATGACATTTGAATCAGTCTCTATTAAGAAATGATAAATTTGCAAGTATAATTGTCTCAATGATGCTTCAGTCCAAGAATTCATGCTTTTTAATAAATAACTTATCTAAAATAAAATAGAGAGAGTATGAGAATTCTGAAAATTCTCTAAGATATAGAGATCTAAGAATCCTTAAGTATAATAAAAATCTTTATAATAGAGGATGACAATAATCAGATAACCTTACACAACACAACTATTGTACTGGCACTTAATTGTTACTTGATATATTTTCGAATTTAATCAGTTAATAATTTTTTTTTTATAATCTCTTAGCTTTTATTATGTTATGGACTTGTTACCAAAAGTTTTTAGAACTGAGGGAAATATTGCTGAATTTGATCCATCTAAGATTTTCGAAAGCATTCTAAAAGAAACTGAAATGAGTGAAACAGATGCAAAGCATATTACTGAATTAGTTGTTCGAAGAATTATTAGCTCAGGGATTAAATTTCTTTCTGGCCCACATATAAGAGAAATTGTCTGTTCAATACTTTCTGAACAACATTTTGAAAATGAACGTAAATTCTATACTCGAATTGGAATGCCTTTGATGGATTATGAAGAAATTTTAGAAAAAGGGCCAACTAATAAACAAAATGAGCAGATAAATCCTGAGAAAATACATCATTGGGCAGCTGATCAGATTGCTGAAGAATATACCCATTTAAGAATATTAAATAGTGAAGAATCTAAAGCACATTTATTTGGTGATATTCATATTAATGGACTAAATTGCTTTGATTCAAGACCATTTAGTCAATTCTGGGATTTTAGATTCATTTTAGAAAATGGTCTTCCAAATACTAAACAAAAACCAGCGATTGATCTTAGAGGTGCTTTGAATCATTTGTCGAAATGGTTATTAATGACACAAACTGAATTCTATGGTAATCAAGGTTTAAATTTTATAACTACATTTTTAGCACCATATGCGTATAACTTATCAGAAGATTCAATAATGGAAAATCTCAGAGAATTATTCTATGATATCAATCAATTACCTGTTATTATTGGCCGAAATGTTTCTGAATTATCAATATCTTCATCACTCTCTATCTTTGAAGCTTTAGCTCAAGCTCCTGCTATACTTCCTGGAGGAAAAATTGAAAATATTTATGGAAATTACTGGGAAGGAACTAAAAAATTACTTAAATCCATTATCCTCGTTTTAAAAGAATTTTATAATAAAAATTCTCCTCTAATTCCCTCACATCAATTAATATTGGATAATAAATTATTAGAGGAAATAGGTGATATAATTCCGAGTTTTTGGGAGGAATCTGCAACAATAAGCTCATCTTATTTTATGAACTTCTGCTTAGATACATATAAAGATAGATTTCTTAAGAGAATATCAAAAACTAGTCAATTTAATTATGGTATGCTTCAAAATATTAGCTTAAACTTACCTCGTTATGCATATATTGGCAGAAATGAAGATGAATTTTTAGAACAATTAATTTCAAAAATTAATTTATGCTCGAGTATTTTATTGAAAAAATTTAATATAATAAAAAAAAGAATGAATTCAAATCATTTACCTATTTGTAGTAGCACAATTAATGGAGAAACTTTATTTAAACTTGAGAAACAGAGTTTATCAATAAGTATAGTTGGATTGAATGAATCAATTAAATATTTAACAAATTATGAACTTCATGAGCATTCAGAAGCAATCAAGCTTAGCAAGAAAATTCTAAATGAGATAAATATTATATGTTCAGAATTATCTGAAAGAGATAATAAAAAGTACATATTAAGTGAAAATCCTTCTAGAAGAGCAATTCATAGATTTACTAAACTAGATTTGAAACATTTTCCATTGAAAGTTAAATTGTTTTCAGAAAAAAATATGTATACTAACTCTATTCATTATAGAGACGATATTGAGGGTGATTTCTTAAATATGTTAAAAATTCAAGGAGATCTCCATCGATTTATTCATAATGGTGCTGTTGAGTTTATAAATCTAAAAAAAATTAATCTCTCACCTAGAGAATTAATTGATTTATTCTGTAAAAATTCAAACCTATCATGTATAAAGTTTTATTATTAAACACATTAAATAGCTTAGATTTTTCGTAAAAAAAGTATTTAATAAGAATGATTTTTTTGATTATATTGAAATAATATTAAGATTTTATAATATTTTAAAATAAAAGTAATTTTAATTTCAAAAATAATAGGATTTTCCGAATAAAGAAACGTGGAATTTTTGACAAAAACAGAAGCCAAATCAAAGAGAGAAAAACCAACTGAAGGAGAAACATCTGGTCTCAAAGCTAATATAATAAAAGCAATTGTGTTAAGTCTATTCGATGAGAATGGTCCTACACCTAAAATTTATTGGCCTAAGGATATGGATGAAAGTGCAGGTCTTTTAATTGCTATGAAAACTATCTCTCTCCTTATGGGGGACAGTACATATCAAAATGGAGAAAGTACTGAGGGAGTTAATTATTTTGGAATATTACCTTTCCCTGATCTGAAATTAAATGGTCTAACATATTTCTTTCTGATTCCTGATGCAAAAGCTCGTGGTAAAGCTTTAGCTGCTACTATTACTGTATTGATAAATGAAAATGACAGAGTTTTTTTTTATGAGAATATGAAATATTTAAGAATCATCATAGATAAAACTGCAAACTTAATTCAAATCAATAAAGAACATAATGAAAGAGAAAATATTATGGAAGATCTAAGAGAAGAGCTTTTCGAGTTCGCTATGGAACTAAAAGATCCCTTTTCAACAAAAAGACAAATAAAAATTTTACTTACGGGATTAGATAAGGCGGGAAAGACTAGTTTTGTGCATGGCATTAGAAGAAAATACTCTGAAATCATCAAGGCTTTGCCAACTAAAGGTGTCGAGAGAACTGAAGAAAATATTTTTGAAGAACAAAATTCGCTAATATCAGTATGGGATTTAGGTGGACAAAAAAAATATCGAGAAAAATTCCTAGAGCAAAGTAAAATATATCTATATAATATTGATTTAATGTTTTTCTTCATGGATATTCAAGACGTAGACAGGATAAATGAAGCTCTTGAATTGTTTAGAACTATTTTAAAATCTTTAATAGAACTTGAGGAATTTCCGCCTATTGTTGTTTGTTTAAACAAGTTTGATCCCGATCTAAAAGGCTCTGAAGAAATTTTTAAAAACTTAGAAATCATTGCTGAAGGGATCAAAGTGAATTCCGAAAGGTTTTTTATTAAAATTTTCCAAACTAGTATTTTTGACCATTGGTCACTAATAACAGCTTATTCTTTTGGTTTATCACAGTTAAGTCCAAATCGTGAACTATTTAGAAATCAACTAAAAAAGTTTGCTAAAAAAACAAATTCAGATGCTATTTTATTATTGAATGAAAATGGAATAATCTTATCAAGTTTCTCCAAAACAGAAATTTCTGGAAGAGTATTTGAAATCTCGGCACCTCATTTTCAATCCCTTTATAAAAATTTTAAGGAATATAAATTATTAGAACAAGATTTTATTGTATCATCTGGTATTACTGATGCGTCTAAAAAAGTAATCTTCAAAAAAATTACAGTCGAGAAATATAATTTGTATCTACTTCTATTTTTAGAAAAGTCTTCTGAAATTGAGAAAATTGAAAAAAATTTACCAGATTTTTCAAAAAATCTTGTTGACTTAATTCACACATATATCTAAGAAAATAAAAAAAATTTAATATTGATTGTATTGCTCAAGTTGTTTTTTATGCCTTCTACTTCGTAAAAGAAACATCAATGAAATTACAGCAAAAAATCCTACTATCATTAATACAGTAACAAAAATCGGAAATTCAGATAGAGGATTAAGATTAGTTCCCAGAACAGTTATTTCGATTGAATATTGCCAATTATAAGCTGAATGATCGCTACACACAGGAGATGGATTAATAGGAAATTCAGAAATATAATTATTAGGTGGTGTTGCGCCAGGTAAAAAAAACCATGCGCCCACATTGAAACTAAACCTGAGAAAATCTATCCGATTAAAATATCCTTGTCCCCATGTTGGATCACATGCTATCCATCCTACATCAGGTACAAAATATTCCATCCATGCGTGTCCTAAAATTTCATTTGTAAATGATGCCTTCTGAGTTAATCCATTATAATTAAGATCAAAAAGATATTTATCACCAACAGTAGGACGATATGCAGGATTATTAGAAATAACAAATCCAGTTACTTTTCTTGCTGGAATGCTTTGAATTCGTAAAAGAGTAATCATTAAATCCGAAATATCTGAGCAATCTCCTTTTCTTTGGTTATATGCTTCAAGAGCGCCAATCTCTTCATCCTGCACCTGATAATCAATGTTAGAACCGATCCAATTGAAAATTTTCCTTGCTTTCTCAACAGTGTTAGTTTCAGTCCCTACAATATTATTAGATAGCGCTATTAAAGTTGGATTATTGCATTCATAATATTTTTCAGTCACATTAAATAATGCATGTATTTCATCACCGGGATTATAAATTCCAATATCTTCATCATTAATTTCATTAAAATAGATTTCATTGAGGGTAATATTATATTGTTGATTTAGTGTTATTGTTTCAGAATGAAATAGTGTCGAATTAAATAAATCATAAGTATTGTTGAATTTATCCACATAGCCTTCTTCAATAACTCCAAGTCCAGTAATATTAATAGAATTCTCAAAATCCTTAACTTCCTGATAAGGAGGGCAATAAGGGGTTAATGTTGAGTTTGGTTGATAATTATCTAATCTAGCTACTTTGAAGTAGTAATCTTGAAATCCTAGTTTGATGTGAGTAAAAGTATAATTAATTTCTACTTCATATTGTACACTTTGTGAAATATTGAATTTTGTAACCCCATAATCAGGAGTTGAAATTTGAGGATGTGCAAATGCTGCGCTAGAGTGTGTTATAAAAGAGATTCCCAATGAATTACTTAAAGGAAAAATCAATATGTAAAAAAAAATGAATGTATATTTAGTTTTCATATTAAAATCATAGAAAAAATATATATGTATTAGAAATGAAAAGCTCTATTTTTAATTTTAACCATTAAAAAAATCTAATGTAATAATTCATAAGCATGAATTTTTTTATTTTTAATATATTAAAAAAAGCTAGTTTTTTAGAATTTTGATTTATAAGATTTATCTAATTGACGGGGATAATGGGATATCACTTTTGGAATCAACATTTAAAGAATTAAAGAAGATTCAAGATGACATTCTGACAGGATTCTTCAAGGCTATTAATACAACAATAGATGTAATTCAAAAAGCTATGGTAAAGGGAAGAAGAGTAAATGAAATGGATAGAATATTACAATCGGAAGATTCAATTATTTTTATTTATTATCACCCATTATCAAGGATTTTATTTTGTTCAATTTCAGATGCTGATGATAATATTGATAGAATTGAAGAAATTATCCATAAAATTGCCAATCGTTTTTGGAAAAAGCACCAATCTGATCTTAAAAATTTCAGAGCAACAACAGATAAAAGTAGATTTCAAACATTGATTGCGGATATAGAAAATCTTACAATTGGCGGAAAGATAGCTGAAGTTTTTCCAAATTTAATAGTTGCTAAGAATGTATTAGAAAAAGTTCTATCCATGGGAATGATTACTGATTTTGATTTTCAAGTTGCAATACAATGCACTGGAAAAGCTTCTCCCTTGAAAATTTCAAGAAATTTAAATAAAAAACGTACAACAATAGAAGAAATCCTAAAGAAATTAGAAGAATTAGACATTGTTAAAATTTGAATAAACTATTTAATATTAATTAAGATATTTTTAATTAATAAGCTTAAATGCAATAATTAACAATATTTTTAGTTCAACTTTTGAGTTTAAATCGAAAAACATAAAAATTTTCCTTATTTTTCAAAATTAAATATTATCATATTATAGTCGTCGAATAATTATGGAAAGCAAACCAAACCCAATTGCGGTAGTAAAGAGTCCTTCTAAGGATACTCATATAAGAGAAAGCCATGGGTTCTCTTTAAAAGAAATTAAAGAAGCGGGAAAAACTATTGATCTCTTAAGAAACTCTAAAATTAAGATTGATTATTTTAGG
>CAYNEU010000677.1:0-1509 GCA_964396275.1 uncultured archaeon
AGAAATGATAGCAGAAATTAAAGAGGGGATAATGTGTCAACACTCATATTTTGGCATGGAGGATCCTATTGGTGGAGGTATGCAATGTACTTCTAAGAAAGGATATTTTATTGAAAATGGTGAACAGACAAAAATACTGAAAAGCATTGCTTTATCTGGTTATGTACTAGATGTACTACAGAATATTGATGCAATTAGTAAGGATGCTACAAAACTTCATGGAGGCACATGTGGAAAGGGTAATGCTGATCATGTTCCTGTTAGTGATGGTGGTAGCTATCTTAGATTTAAAGAAGTATTAATTAGTCCGGGGTGAAATTAAATATGTCTAAACAAAATTTAGATGTAATAGAAAACCTAATGAAATCTAAGGGTGTTAAAGATTATGAGATTTTCCTTGTTGAAGGAAAAGCTTATGAATCTATTTTACTGAAGGATAAGGTTGATAATGAAAGAGAACTGAATGATTTAAAATATATCTTACGAATTCTCTTTCATAAAGAAGACAAAACGGGAATTGGAGTTATTAAAGGAAATTCACTGGATCTAAACGAAATTGAGAAAAGCATAAATACATGCATTTTAATCGCAAAAAATAATTTGGGTTCCCAATTTTACTTTCCAGGGGAAAATTCTTTTCCAGAAGTATCAATCTTAGATAAAAAAATATTTCAGGCACCCCTTAATATTAAAAATGATTTAGTAGAAGAATTAATTTCTGAGATAAACCAATATAAAGAAGTTGCCCCTACTTTTGGGCGTTTTCGGGTTCATATCGATAAAATCTCTTTAAGAAATAGTAATACTCTTGATATTAGCACTTTAAAGACTTATTTTTATATAGAATTCTCATTAAAGGCTCAATTAAATGGGAAATTATCAGAATATTGGCCGTATTTATTTATTAAAGAAAAAAATCAATTAGATTTTTCAAAAAGAGTAGAAAAATGGGTCAGATTAGCTCAAGATTCCTTAAAAGCTAAAGTTCCACTGCAAAATAATAATGCAACTGTGATTTTTTCCCCACGAGTATTAAAAGATGCACTCAATCCCGTAGTAGAAAATCACGCTTCTGGGAGTACATATCTTCAAAATCTATCTAGATTTAAAACTGATGAAGAGGTTTCTTCTAAGAACATTTCTCTCATTGATAATGGATTATTAGAAGGAGGATTTAGAACTAATAAGTGGGATAGTGAAGGATCACCACATCAAAGAACTGAAATAATTAAAGATGGAATTTTCCAGAAAAGACTTTATGATCAAAAATTTGCGCTTCTAGCAAATCAAAATAGTACAGGAAACGGAATCAGAAGATTGACAGGCGCTGTTGATAATGGAATAACTAATTTGGAGATTCTACCTGGAACTATGAATTTGGATGACATTATCTCAGAAATAAATGAAGGTTATTATATTGAACAGTTTTCTTGGTTGAATCCAAGTATACTAACAGGGAATTTTGGAGCAGAAATCAGAAATGGATACTACATTAAAAATGGTGAATTT
>CAYNEU010000678.1:0-15681 GCA_964396275.1 uncultured archaeon
CACTTTATCGAACAAGAACCATTAGGATATGAGGCAGATACGCCATTCTTTAGTGGTCTTGGAGATGCTATTTTATTAGCTAGAAATCTTGCCAATAATGATGATTGTTTCATATTTTTGAGTGATAGACTTCCTATCGAAGATTACTCACAAATCTTATTGAATTTTCATCAAGATATTTGTGATGGTGTTGTAAATGTTAAACGTGTAGAAAATCCGCAATTTTATGGTGTAATTGAATTAGATGGGGATGGTATGGTTAAAAATATTGTTGAAAAGCCAAAAGATCCTAAATCAAATTATGCAGTATCAGGTGCTTATCTCTTTGGAATGAGTATAACACCCCGATTATTTGAATTATTAGAGGAACAAAGGAAGATTCCACTAGAAAACGGACAAGAACATCATATAACTCCAATCATTCAGCAATTAGTCGAGGAAGGCTTTAAATTAAAAATAAATGAAATGAAAGGAGAAATATTGGACTTTGGCCGACCTGAAACTTTAATCGCAGGAAATCGTCTATTATTAGCAGAAACTAAAGTACAAGATCCGACATATGAGAAGTTGTTTCAATCTGGTGATATCCTTGATTCAAGGATCGTTCCACCCGTTTTTATTGGGAAAAATGCTAAAATTGTTGATTCAGTTATAGGTCCAAATGTATCCATTGGAGATGACGTAGTTTTAGAAAAATGTATTTTATCTGAATCGGTAATAGGTGATGGAGCAAATTTGAAAAAAATTATATCTTCAGAGAGTATTGTGGGAGATTATTCAATATTAGAGGATTTAATCAAAAAAAGCATTACAATAGGAGATTCTTCTTATATTACTACTTCTAATATGAAGTCATTTTAAATTTTGAAAAAAATTTATAAAAATTAAGATTTAGTTAAAATTTGGTCTCTTTTCTTGCCATGGCGCAATTTCTTCAAAGGCTTTGGATACTTGAAGAACAGTAAGATCATCAAACCTCTTTCCAACAATCTGCATTCCAACAGGTAACCCAGCTTTCGACCATCCACATGGAATAGAAGCAGCAGGATGACCAGTCATATTAAATACTGATACAAGAGGTGCCCACGCTGTGGGTGACACCATTTTTCCATTAATCTGAGTTGGAAACAGAATTCCTAATTCAAATGCAGGCAGACCAGTTGTAGGTGTTAATAATATGTCATATTTTCTAAAATACTGATAAAATTTGTCAAATACAATTTTGCGACGAGACATTGATCTTGCAAAATCCATTGCACTAGCGGTTAATCCTGCTTCAACAGCTTTAATTAAGCCCGGATGCATTATTTCCCTCGAATCTTTCATTTTAGACATTAAATCATAAGCAAACAAGACAGCATGATATGTTAAGAGAATTCTTTCAGGGTTTTTAATCTTAAATTTTGCAGGTTCCACTGCCCATCCAAATTCCTCAAATTTTTGTACAGAATTCAAGAAATTTTCTTTAACCTCTGAATCAATTACTTTTGCATATCCTAGATCAAGAGAAAAACCTATTTTTAAATGCTTTGGCTTTTTATCAAGCTCTTCTAAATAATTAACATTTTGTTCGGGTAAGGAATATATATCACCGTGATGTGGTCCTTTTATGGTATCCAACATTAATGCCGCATCCTTTACATATCTTACAATCGGACCATAATGAATTAATGACTCAAAATGTACTCCTAATGCAGGATAAACTGGAACTCTTCCAAAACTTGGTTTAATACCATAAATTCCACATAAACTAGCGGGAACCCGAATAGATCCTCCTCCATCTGCGCCCAAAGCTAAATATCCTAAACCAGAAGCTATAGATGCTCCCGCTCCACCGCTTGATCCCCCCGGAGTTCTTTCTAAATTCCATGGATTATGAGTTTCTCCAAAGATTAAATTATCAGTAATATGTAAAAAACCAAATGGACTCATGTTGGTTTTTCCGAGAATTATAACACCAGCATCTTTTAATCTTTCTATACATGCATCATCTTCGTCTGGTATGTTGTTTTCATATAATTTTGAACCAAAAGTCGTTCTTATTCCTTTAATTGGCATTTCATCTTTAATTGAAGTGGGGATGCCATGTAAAGGTCCTAATTTTTCACCTTTTTTAACTGCTTCGTCAGCTTTTATAGCAGTTTCTCTAGCCCATTCAAATGTGGGAGTACAATAAGCATTTATTATTGGATTGATCTTTTTAATTCTTTCAATAACAATCTCCGTAATTTCTTGGGATGATAATTCTTGAGTCTTAATTTTTTCAACAACATCACAAGCTGACATAAAACAAATATCTTCCTTATTCATTTTCTTCAATCATTTAAATAATTATAATAAAATAAAGTGGGATATTAACTAATATAAAAATTACTCTTTAAAAAGTTAAATAGGGTTTATACTCCTAAAAAATCTTTAGATTAAAATAGAAGAAATATACTTATTTTAATTATTTTAAAATTTAAAATAAGATTGCCACTTTTTATATCCCATTTGCCATAGTTTCAATCGTGGTTTATTCACTTTATTATCCACTTCAATCCCAGGTTTAGGATTATTCATCACATCATGATACCGAGTATAATATTCTTCAACACTCGGATCTCCTTTAATTAAATCCAAAATTGCTTTTTCAGTAAAGTATAAAATTAAATCTGGTTTAATTTCTGGGCTATTTCTTGTCATTTCTAATTTTTTCTCTTGCTCTTTATGTAAAAAAAAGTGCAGCTTGAAATTTTCTTCATTCGTAGAATTTTCAGTAATATAGTATTCCCAACATGCATGTATATTAAGATATCTCATTAAATCTAAATTATTTGGAAAATAAGTTTTCAATTTTTTAAATAATTCTTCAGTATCCATCATTTGTTGGAACTACTTTATTTTCTCTAAATTTATTGGAGTCCCATCATAAATATATTTTCCATAAACTAATTCCTGAGGATAATACTTACATCCCGCGGGATAGGCAGAATCTTTAATTCCCCCTAAAGATACAGTAATATCAACGAGCATGGGTTTTGCATTTATGTAAATATTCGCAGCTTCTAATTCATTCTTAAAAATCTCGATATTTTTCAAATTAGAGGTGTAAACCACTGCCCTCATGCCATAGTTACTCGCATTTGCTAATCTTATTGCATCTCTGATGTCATTAGCTTTAGTAATAGAACGAACGGGTCCAAATGCCTCCTCTTTCCATAGGAATGGAGACTTAGATAAATCTTCGCACAATTCTGGTTTAATCTCAACAAGTGTTGGTGTGTAAAACAACCCGTAATCCTCTCCGGTATCAATTTTTTCACCTCCCGTAAAGATTTTAGCATCAAATTTTTTAGCATCCTCTACCATTACCTCCATCATCATTAAGATTCTTCTGCTTCCCAAAGGACCAATATCTACGTCTGGATCTGTGGG
Organism: uncultured archaeon; assembly: GCA_964396275.1. Lineage (GTDB taxonomy): Archaea > Asgardarchaeota > Lokiarchaeia > Sigyniarchaeales > SOKP01 > Loki-b32. The sequence goes on from CAYNEU010000678.1 coordinate 3,418, forward strand.
ATCTCCATACTTTAAGTTTTCTATTTCTTTTATAAGACATTCTAAGTATTCATCATAAATATCTTTATGAACAATAATTCTTTTCATTGAAAAGCATTGTTGTCCAGAATTGGTGTAACTAGCCATGACATTCCATTTTGCTACTTTTTCTAAATTTACATCATCCATTACTATACCCGCATCGTTACCGGCACATTCGAAAAAAAAGTTTTTAAATGGTTGAGTATACATAGGAACTCCCATCGACCTATCGACGGTTTTTTTCAAAAATCTACCATAACGTGCTAAGATATCCTTTGCTGTATGAGATGCAGTAATTGTCATCAAAGTTTTAATTAAGGGTGATTTAATGAATTCATCTACTGCCCATTCTCCCGGAGCTATAGCTAAATCTAAAGCTTCAAGACCGGGTAAATCCATTTCTTCCATTATTGAATAGGCTTCTATCATTGTTAATGGACATGCTGTAGAGGGTTTTACTATAGCTCCGTTTCCCACTAGATAATTTGCACCTAATTGATAGAGAGGAAGACTTAAAGGAGTATTACGAGGAGAAATGCATGCTGCTAAACCATGCGGAATGTACCTGATTTTAACGAGTTGTTCTCCTTCTATACTTGTTAATGGTTTTTCTTCTAAGAATTGATAGTACCAATCACAAAATTTAAACCCATTCATTACAATATTTAATTCCCATTCAGAATACTTGATTGGTAATCCGCCTTCTGCTACAACCAAATCCTTTAATTCGGATTTCTTAAAACGTAATTTAGTAGCAAATTTAGAAAGAAGTTGAGATCGCTCAAAAAAATCCATCTCTTTTAATAGATGTTGATTTTTATTAATTTTCTTTATTTTTGCCCGAACTGTTTCCGGTGTATCTGCAGGAACAGTTCGTATAAGTTCACCAGTGTATTTATTTTTTATTTCTAATTCTTTTAATTTTGACATAATTCTTTATTAATTTTTTTCAATTTCAAATATAGAATAAAAAGTTCAAACCTTATTTCTCGTCGTCATCTTTGAGGATGCCGGCGGTCTGAGCAAACCTACCATAACCCATATCAATTAAGGTTTGTGTTCTTTTGTGCAGTACAAAATCAATCCATCCATTTTTCTCGTCTGGATTATTATAAAAAGCTCCTAAAAGTTGTGCATATTCTACCCTCGTTTTTGTCTGGATTAATTTTTCTACTGCATCTAATGAGAGTGCTAGTTCCAAATCTGAATCAACAGCACACCCCGGTTTTATTTCAATCCCGTTTCCATTTCGATACACATGGAAGATATCTATAGGAGATCTCTTATCATATGCTTCAAGTGAATCATAAAGGGCAAAATCAAAATCTGACCCATTAATTAGATCAGAAAAAATTTCAGGATATTTTGCTAAAAATATGGTGTATTTTTTTGTAATTTTTGTCTTGTAAACGTCTTTATCTACAATTTTACTCGTCATTTCTTCTTCCAGCATTTCCTTTAAACACTCTTCCTAATTTTTTTCTTTTTCTATATATTCTTTATACCAGTTTATCGTCTGTTCTAATCCTTCTTTTAAAGGAGTAATCTTATAACCTAATTTGTCAATTGCCTTTTCAGAGGAATATGACCAATTATGATTAATCATTTTAACGGTTGATCTATTGGTATATGGCATTTTTTTAGCCAATTTTGTTTTTAATTCACATAATAAGGCATACAATAATGCGAAACTCATTGGAAAATGTCGTGGATTTTTTTTATTTCCTGCTATTTCAGCAATTAAATCTAGCCAATCTTTAAATTTGATATTAATTCCCCCAAGAATGAAATCTTCGCCTTTTAAGTCGTTTCGATCAATAACACTTACAACTCCATCAACAACATCATTCACATATACAAAATTTCCGATATTATCTCCTTTTCCAGGGCATCCTAAGAACTTCCTTGCCGTAATATCCAAAATTATTTGACCAAATATATTCAAATCTCCGGGACCATAGACGATTCCAGGGTAAAATATAGTTGCATTAAGATCTTTTTTAATATAATCTTTTATTAGTTTTTTGGCTTGAAATTTTGTCTTTGCATAATCAAGGTATAATCCATCTTCAGACTCATAGGTTTCATCCACAGGATCAATCGGAGTTCCCCCCAAAGCAATAAAAGAACTGATATAGAGGAGGCGAAGATTTTTTTCTAAAGCTATATGAGCAATATTTTCAGTGCCTTTTACATTAGTGTCCTCGATAATTGACTTGTCTTTTGCCCACATTCTGGTATAAGCTGCTAGATGATATATTAAATCTATATTTTCTGCAGCTTTGTAAAGAATCTCAATATTGCGAACATCACCATAGAAATATTCAATGTTTTTTAATCTCCCAAATGGAGTTATATCACTACTCTCTCTTACTAATAACTTTAAATAATGTCCTAAGCTTTGTAGTTTCCTTACTAAAGGTACTCCAATAAAACCCGTGCCACCAGTTATTAATATATTTGCCATAATAACAATATTAAAGTATCATAAAGAAATTTTAAAATATTAAAAGGTTACATTGTATTAAAGTTAGATCTTAAAGACGTGTGAGATTTACATCTTTTAATATTAGGAAACCTCGGAATAAATATTAATGTTTTTTCTTGTTAATTTCAGAACATATTTATTAAAGAACTTCAATTATAATATGTTAGATCTTCCAAAATTTTAACTAAATGGATAATAAATATAAATTGAAAAAGAAAGAAAAGGCTCTTAGCAAATTTCATTCACAATTAGAACTACCTTTTTTAGAAACAGATAATAGGTTTTTAAGAGAGATATTTAAAACCCTTGAACTTGAATATGGCTTAAAGCATAGCTCTAATCAAAAACTGATTGATTTAGGAGCGGGGAATGGAAGTATAGTGATTTTTGCTGCTTTAAATTTTAATATAAAATCTACTGGAATTGAGATTAATCAAAACCTAAAAAATGAAGCAGAAATACGTATAAAATCATTGAAAATGGAAAGAAATTACAAAAAAAGAATATTGAAGAATATAAAAATTAAACATGGAGATTTCTATATGTATAATTTAAAAGATTATGATTATATTTACATTTATTCTCTACCTTCAATGCAGAAATATCTCATGCATGTATTCAGTACAGCGAAAAAAGGAGCAATCTTTATATCTTATAAATATCAACTCGGAATATTTAGCTCAATTTTGAAAGATGATTATACATTAGTTCATAAGAAAGTTAAACATAAAATTTACACTTATTTTTATAAAAAAATTATATGAAATTGAAAAGATTTTAACAAGGAGATAAATCTTAGTATAATTGTTCAATAAATATTACATTCTTTTAATACTACGAAAAATATAATTATAAATAAAACCAAAATAAAATAAATATATAATTTTAAATTTGAATTTTTTATAATAGTGGTGAATAAATACAAATGCCAATCGGTTTTGAAGGTTTGTTAGATGGTATTACTGCGTCCCTTATAGTTTTTTCTTCAGTGATTTTTGGATTGTTTTCTTTTTATAAATCAATAAAATTGAAAGCAAAACTACTTACAATTGCAGGTTTAGTTATGATTTTTGTTGGCTTCTTATGGCTCGGACCAACTGTTGATTTTTTCTTAAAATTATTTACAAATACAAATCTTTCTCCAGAAGTAATATATGTGTTTTTAAGTTACACTTGGGTTGCACCAGCGTTGTTTTTTGCTATGTGGTTAGGGGGTGAACTTTTAATACCAAAATATAAATGGTTACTTGTAACTATTTTTATAATATTGGGTGGAGTTTTTGAATTTTTTCTATGGACTCAACCAATTCAGTCATTTGACTCTATAAGCGTTAAGTTCCCTGATGGTATTATTGATGCGGATTTTAATAGAGGCCATCCAACCTTTATTATGGTTGCAGTATTTTTAGTATCATCGTTAATCTTTTTAGGAATAGGAATGGCAATAAAAGCAAAGCAAGCTACAGGTACATTGAGGAAAAAGTTTACTTATCTTTCAATTGGTTTTATAATTTTTGTTTTATGCGGAGCATTAGATTCAATTCTTACTTTAGTTCTCGCTATTGGTGTTGTAAGAATTGTAATGGCTACTTTTGCTTTATGGATGTACCTTGGCTTAAAGACTTAAATATTTAAATTAACTATTTTTTTCTTTCTATTTTCAATTTTATCCCTTTCGTTGATCTAATGAGTTCTATCTACGGATTTTAAGTTTTATTACAAGTTCTTTCAAAAACAATTTCATGAAGTATCTTTGATTTGTGCAGAAATCAAGTTTTTGGGTATTAGTTAAATCCTGACAATTTGATAGTATAGTATGGATATCATTTGAAATGGAGAGATATTCATTATTTGAATCATTTAAGTTATATTTCGAGTTGTTAGATTCGCTTTTATTGATTTCATTAAAAGGTATTTCAATATTCTCAGTTTTTATATCAATTGGAAATCTTTTTTTGTACTCACAGAGAGAAGTAATTAACAAATTAGATATAACTTTAAAGGTTTCCTTTGAATTGATGTGATTAAATAACTCCGAAACAAGATTAGAAATTAAGGCTTTGTCTAAATATTGAATATCCTGATCGCAAAGATTCAAATTTGCAAAATCTGATCTGTTTTCATAGGTTATGTCAGAGAAATCTTTATTAATGAACCCTTTTGAAATTATAAGTCAACTCGAAGAAATTTCAATTTGTAATATGTAAAACCGATTTTTTATTTAAAAAAAAAGCCTCTCTGAATTTAGTGGAAATTTGAATAGCTCGTTGTTACACAAAATTGATATTGAAAATTTAAATAAAATAATTATTCTGTTTAAAGAATTTTTATAAATATTGAGAACAAAATATTAGTAACTTTTCTTTTAACATAAATCGTTCTAATAATTATAAATAAATAGGATAAAATTATGTCTAAAGAACAACCTGATTTAGAGGAAGAGTATTCCTTAAAAAAAGCTGTGTTTTATAGTTTTGCTGGCTTTACAGATGTTATCTTTTTACAGTTTTTTACTTTCTTAATATTTACATTCTATTTTTCTATAATAGAATTACCTGCAGGATTGATATCTCTTGGTTTCATAATTTGGGCAATATGGAATGCTTTTAATGATCCAATGCTTGGGGCTATTTCTGACAGATCAAACTTTAAAATGGGTCGTAGAAAACCATTCATCATAATAGGAATAATTCCACTGCTTGTTATAAATATTCTACTATTTACTGCACCCAGAGGATCTGATCTTCTAGCATTTTTGTACTTCTTAATCATAATCGTAATTTGGGAGCTTTTTTATACAATGTATTCATTAAACCAAACTAGTTTATTTCCAGAGATGTTTCGCGATTTAGATCAAAGATCTAAAGCTAATAGTTCTATCCAATTTTTTCAAGTGATATCATTATTAATTGCTTTCTTATTACCTGGATTCCTTATTCATAGCTTTACTAGTGAAGGTGTACCTATTGGAACTACACATTTACAATACATAATAGCTGCTACAGTTATTTCAATTATTTGCGCAATTGGGGCATTTATTTTTATTAAATTTGGATTAAAAGAAAGAATTGAATTTTCTAAGGATTATGAAAGAGTTCCACCGTTTAGACAAGCATTAAAATATACTTTTGGATACAAATCGTTCAAGTTATATGTTCTTGGGAATTTTGCATTATGGTATGCATTTAATATGATACCTACCATAATGCCAATTTATGGAGCTGTTTGTTTAGGGGTTCAAGATGCTTCAATACTATCTTTAATACTGGGTACTGGTTTTGTTTCTGCGGCGATATTTGTATTTCCATGGCGAATAATTGTAAATAAACTTGGTGCTAAAGGATCTTATATACTATCTTTGATAGTTTTTATTATAACATTGTTACCTCTCATGTTTATTAGAGGAGTACTCTTAGGTTTTATATTTTTCTTCTTATTAGGAATTGGGCTAGCAGGAGTATTAATTGTTAGAGATATTACAATTGCTGCAATTATCGATGAGGATGAATTAAAAACGGGAGTAAGAAGAGAGGGTAATTTCTATGGAATAAACGGCTTCATCGTAAAATTCTCCAATGTAGTAGTATTTCTCTCAATAGGACTAGTATTCATTGGTACAGATTGGAATATCTTCGATCTTAGCACAGCAGAATATGGGGTAGAATTTGGGCTTCGAACTCTCATGGTTATCTTACCAATAATATTTTTAATTATTGGAATAATAGCTATGAGGTATTTCCCAATCGATAAAGAAAAGTATACTCAATTAACTGAAGATGCAAGGAAACTACACGCTGAGAAAAAGACAAAACTTAAATCCTAAATTTAAATCTAATCTAAATTTTCTTTTTTTTTTGTGATGATAAAATTCAGTAGGTGTAAGTTCATTTATTATATTAATTTTCTAACTAATAATATTGAGATTAATATTTTCAGGGCCATAGGGAGATTCTTGGATAGTATTTGAACTTTAATTTCTGGCAGAAAAAGGAACTTAAATTTGAAGTAAAATCATTAATAAAGGTCTTTTAAATTTACTAAGAGGACAAGAAAAAAAGAAAATTAAAATAGAATTTAAATTAATTTTAAAGTCTTGATCCACAATTAGGACAAAAATTTCCGCTTGATTCGAGTTTTTGGCCACAATAGACGCAAAAGTTTTTTCCTTCTGATGGTAAAGGCTCCTCGATCTTTTTAGGTGGAGGAATATATTCAGTTGCAGGAGTATACTTTATTGGTTGACCTAAGATAATTCGTCCTGATTCAGCATCAAAACTATACTTTATTAATCCTTTATTTCTTAGATCTACTAACACTCGTAGTAATACACTTGGTTTCATACCTATTTCTAATGCGATATGTTCAAGTTTATATGTTCCTTGAAAATCTCGTTGAGCAACAGCATTCTTAACAACTTGTTTATACTTATAATTCCTATAAAGTTGTTCAAATCCTCCAATGAATATGAAAAAAGCAGGAATAAAGAGCCAAAAACCCCACCATGCAAGTCCTATGAACCAGATATCGAAGGTTCTAAAAAATAGTGATAATATTGCTACAAAAAGAAAAACTATAGCAACTGCGAAAGTTCCAATAGCCGCTTCATAAGACTCCTTATAATAATAGCGATGTTTATATTTATCTTCACTCAATTTTATCAATCCAAATTTATTAAGTATAATTTGTTATATATAAAAAAAAATTCTCAAGTATTAATTCTTAACTAGTCCAATTTTTATAAATTTGTTTAAATCAAACGGTTAAGATTATGTTCTGTCAAAAAAAAATTAAATATTTTAATGTGTATAATCTATTTTATCTAATCTCATTATGATTAGCCAATTTAGAAAGCCAACTTGAATTTTCACATAATTTCTCATAAGTTACTATGTCTCCAAAATCTCCTCTAAACTGATTTTTTTCCATTTTATTAATTCTAATTTTCCACTTTCTTATATTAATTCCAATTCTTATTGCTTCTGTTAATTCAATTTCACCTCGTTTAGAAGGTTCAAGAGTTTTTAAGACTTCGAAAATTTCTGATGAAAAAATGAATATTCCACAATTATTGAGGTTCGATTTAGATTTACCTTTAGGCGGTTTTTCTATAATATCCACTAATAAATCATTTTTACAATAAATAGCGCCACCTTTATATGGATCTGCTGTATAATTTGTAACCAGTATAAAATCCTGATTCTCTTTTTTAAATATATCAAAAACATCTTTATATTTATAATAGGGTACTAAGATATCGCCCCAAGTTAAAAAGAAATGAGAATCTTGAATTAATTTTTCACATACTAATACTGCTCCTCCCGTACCATTAAGTACTTTTTGTTCAACATATTCAATTTTTATCCCCCATTCATTTCCATCCTTAAAATACTCAATGATTTGTTCTTTCCTATATCCTACAACGATAATTAGATTTTTAAATCCAGCATAAATTAAACCATTTATAATATATTCTAATAATGGTTTACCATGAATAAGTATCATTGATTTTTGATATGTATCTGTATATGGCCTTAAACGTTTTCCTAACCCTGCACATAATATAACAGCTTTCAATAGATCTCCACACCATTACTTGTTTTTATTTTAAATGCTTCTCCTCCCACTTTTTCAATTGATTCAACAATCAAATCTTCATTATTAGGGAAAAGCGCAAACATTGTACCCCCAAAGCCAGAACCATTAATTTTTGCTCCTATAGCACCAATTTCTAAGCAATTTGATATCATTTTCTCAATTTTATCTGTTGATACGTCAATATTCTTTTCTAATTGATGATGATGTTTATTTAATAAATTACCCAATTTAATATAGAAATCGTTTTTAGACTTATTATTTTTATATTTTTCATCAAAAAAGCTATTAAAAATTAAATTTTTTGCTTTAATAGTTATTTCACGATTTTTAATATTTCCAATAATTTTTTTCTGATATTCTTTTTTAAGATTAGGTAAAAATTTCTTTACTTCTTCTAATGAAGTGTGGTATTGGTTAAATTTGGGCATGATCTTTTTAATTTCCATGAAAGCTTTCTTTGTAATGTCTTTAACTTTAAATAGATCTTCCACAGTCTCTTTTTTTTCTAAGGAATTTCCCAAAACAAAACCATCAAGGTTTATACTTTTGTTAATTACCTCAAGTCCATTTTTTTTTGATTCTAGATATATTAAACTACCATAAACTGAGGTAAAGTGATCCATCCAACCACCATGTTCTTTGAATTCTACAACTTCTGTATCATATCCCATTAATGATAATTGATATTTATTTAGCTTTCTACGATTTTTACTGATTGAATTTAAAAAAAAAAGCCAAGCTATAACTAGTGCTGAGGAACTAGCAGCTCCAGCATTAATTGGGATGTCTCCAGTAATTTTAATATTATACCCACTTTGAAATCTGAACCCTTTTCGTAAATAATGATTATAAGCACTCCTAAGATAATCTCTTTTTGATAAATATTCCAATTCTTTATTATTTAATTTGATTTCAAAACGCTCATTTAAATCTGAGAGCTCTATTGAAAAAAATGGCTTAGATATCTTTTTTGCTTCTAGATATATATATTTCGATATTGCCATGGCAATAACAGGATAATTTAAATAATCCTGATGCTCACCAAATAAATTAATCCTACCAGGAGCTCGTACACGAATCATAATATACTGATTGGTTATATTACACTGATATCACGAATGTATTATAACTCTTTTTTTTTCCAATTACATAGATACTTTTGAATTATTAATTAGCTTTTAAAAATTCTGAAAAATATTTGATATTAATTCCTGAGATTGATGATTTGCGACGTTATAATAATTAAAGATGGATTACCTTTATTCTCTAAGAATTTTTCTAATTCAAACATTAATCATCTTCTGTCACAAGAAGACAATCTCATTATGATATCTGGGTTTTTTTCAGCATTGAATTCTTTTTCAGATTCATTTGAGGAAATGGGAACAATATCTGAGTTGAAATTATCAAACAATAATCTGAAATTATCTTTCTTAAAAGATTTGAATGTCCCAGATTTAATCTATCTTGCTACTTATGACAAAAAATCGGAATTAATAAAAGTTCAACAATTTTTAAAAAAAATCTCTGACTATTTTTTAAAAGAGTTCAGTATTGATCAAATTTTAAACTGGAATGGAAAGTTAGATTATTTTAATGCATTTGAAATTGTTGTTAAAAGATTTCTTGACGAAGAAAATAGAAAGAATGACGAAAAAGCTAATAGTAAAATTTTCGAATTTTTTAATAGTTTTGTAGAAGAGGAGGAAACACCATTAGAATCAAAAGAAGAGATTAATTATATTGAAGAGATTCCAGAATATTATGATTATGTTCCAATCTTCACAACATCAAAAAAAATTAATCCTAAGTATTATCTAACGGGAGATACATCATTTGTAGTCTATAAACAAATAAATGGAAAAAAAACAATTAATCAGATATCCATAGAACTAAATGTTGCTCAAAAGCAAGTTTATAATGTTTGTAAAAATCTCATTAAATTCGGGTTTATATCCTTTAATTAAAAAATTTTATTAAATTTGAGTTAAGCGAGAAGAACAGGAAGATTTTTAGAGAGGATTTCATACCAGAGGAATTACTTTTGTTTTCTTTTTTGTTGTAATTTTTTTTTCTTGCGCTCTTCTTCGTGGAGTTCTTCTTCTAATCCATACAATTGTGAATCTGGTTTACCTTGTAATTTAAATTGCCCAAATATTTTGCTTTCTTCTCTTTCTCCCGTTTTTGATATTTTTTCAAAAGATAATTCAATTGGTAAATCTTGTTTTAAGGCTAAATTTATAAAGTTTATAAAACCAATATGTTTACTTGGTGGGATACTTAATTTTAATGTTATTTCTTTTTTTTTCTTTGTATTTGTTTTTAAAATCAAACGTAATTTCAAAAGTTTTCAATCTCTCTATTGAATAATGAGTTAATTATATATTTAAAATAATCAAAATAAAAAAATTATCCTATATTAATATGCAAAAAATATTATATTTAAATTATAAAAATAGTATAATAAAGATTAGATATGCCCTCTAAATATCGATTAAGATATTTATTTAAACCACTAATAACAATTTTGGCTAAAGGTTTAAGTAAAGTCGGTATAACTCCAAATTTAGCTACGATTTTTATGCTTTGTTTTGCGTTTATGAGTTTTATATATTTAGCGTTTTTTCGAAATCTTTTAGTATTTTCCATTTTAGTTTTTACAACAGGGATTATGGATGGATGTGATGGTGCTATCGCTAGATTGACTCAAAGTTCAAGTAAGTTTGGCGCATTTTTCGATTCTGTGATGGATAGAATATCAGAATTTTTTATATTTTTGGGGCTTATTATTTTTAATTGGAATAATTTTTTATGGGATTATGTTGATATGAAACTTATTTTACTTATTTCATATGTAGTTTCTTTTATGATTAGTTATTGTAGAACAAGAGCGGAAGTTTTTTTCAAAGGAGATTTTGACATAGGTTTGATGGCTAGATCTGAAAGATTATTTTATATTTTTATAACAATGTTATTCGCTTTTTTCTATGGTTTTACAGCAGTATTTTTATTTATTTATATGTGGCTTGTAATAGGCACATTTCTTTATAGAGCCAAAAGAATTTCCTTTCAAATTAAAAAAGTAGAAAATGAATAGAGAAAGTGCAGTATGCTATTAGCTCTTTTTTATCAATTCAATTCTAACACGAACACCATCTTTTAATTTAAGTATGTCTCTTAAATAAGGTTCTGCTAAAATTTCTACTATATTTTTCTTATGGTGTGTTCTTTTAATCTTCAAAATTGCACCATTTATTTTTTTTATTTGATCATCTAAACGAGATACAATACAATCATAACACTCTACAGAACCGTATTTTCGTTTAATATATCCCTCTTCTTCCTTCTCAAATCCTTGAATTATAAAGGGTATTCGATTTTTTAAGTTTTCTTCCAATAATTCTTTATTAAGATCACTTAACTGAACATTCAATGTTCCAAAATAAGGTTTAAATCCTAATTTTTCTCTAAATTGATCATAGTATTCCTTAATTCTAACATAATAACCTCCTTCTCCCATTCCTTCAGTGACTTCTCCCACAATTAATATCTCTTCTAGGATTTGTTTTAAATCTTTATACATTGCAAGCATAATATCAGCACCTTTCTTTGTAATTCTTATAATCTGATCTTTCCCTGTAATCTTTCTTTGTATCCAACCTATATCTTCTAATTGATTTATTCTTCTTGAAGCTGTTTGTTGAGATAAATTAAGTATTTTCCCAAACTCAACACTACTAATATGAATAGCTTTTCGACTTCCAATATTTTGGCAAAGATGATAAAGTGCAAACCAATTTGCATAATTTTCTGAAGAAATTTTTTCTTTATCCTCCATTATCACAATTAACTTGGGGTTTTTTTTTACATTTTTCAATTATTTTTTGTTTTATTAAACTTGAACTATGTAATTTATATTTATCATAATAAGTTTCTAGTCTCTTTACCTCAATGTGATCTAAATTTTTTTTTCTAAGCTTTTTTTTAAGAATTTCAATACTATATTTCTGATCCGGTCCCAATAGAATTATATCTGGATTAATTTCTTCAACTGTTTTAAGCGTATCATTATCACTTCTTCCTAATCTAGCATCTGTCACATTTCTAAAGTTCTTGATAATTTCTAATCTTTGTTCCTGAGTAATAATAGGTTGTTCCCC
>CAYNEU010000679.1:0-2642 GCA_964396275.1 uncultured archaeon
AGCTCTAAAGAATGTACTTAAAGATTTACATGAAGCTGAACGAGAAGTAATGGAGTATCATTTTGAGACTTCAACTGTAAACATCACGCAAGAGTCTGATGGAAGATTAGCGCTAAATTGCTATAAAATAAAATGGGGTGATCCTGATCCTAAAACAGGAAGAAGACCATTAAGTAAAATTGAAGGATCAGAGTTTAAGATAGTTGTTGATTATATTGTCATAGCTATTGGCCAAGGACTTGATCCAGAACCCATTAACGCTGCCACGGATAATAAATTAAGAATTGAGAGAGGCAAAATCATAGTTGATGATTTAACTTATGAAACAGGAATTCCAGGAGTCTTTGCTGGTGGTGATATAATTAATACCTCATTGATGTGTGCTGTTGATGCGATTGGGAATGGTAGAGAAGCGGCTTATTCGATTAATAATTATCTCCGAGGCCTTGACTTAAAGGAGGGAAGAATAAGAAAGAATGATCTTAAGCGATCTACAATACCTAAAAAATATATCCAGACTCAAACATGTCAAGACATGAATTTTATGCCTGGTTCTGAGAGATTAGTATGTTTTGACGAAATAGAATTAGGATTTACTGAGGAACAAGCGAAGAAAGAAGCTAATCGATGTTTGAATTGTAATTGTTGTTGTAATACTGACCAAATACCAGAGGATTTTGAAAAAGCACTTGATGATTCAGGTGTTATGATCTGTGATTATGGGAGTCAAAATATTTGGTTCTCAATAAATGCACCTAATTATTATGAGATCCCCAAGAGTGTAATTGGTCTATTAAATCAAAATGATATAATTCCAGTAGTTTTGCCCCAAGAAAAATGCTGTGGACATGATAGTCTTTGGAGAGGTGATGTTAACACATTTAAAAAATTAGCGGAATATAATGTAAAACTATTTAAAGATGCAGGAGTCAAAACTCTAATCTTTAGTTGTGCTGAAGGATATTATACCTGGAAAAATGAGTATAAAAAACTATATGAAGGTAATGATGAGTTTGATTTTGATATTTATCATATCACTGAATATATTCTTAAAGAAAATCTATTAGAGGATATAACTTTTCCCGGTTTTAACCAAATTAAAGTAACCTATCATGATCCATGTAGGCTTGGGAGGATGAGTAATGTTTTCGATGCACCACGTGAGGTGCTGAAGCTTATCCCATCTTTAGAATTAATAGAAATGGAAGATGCTAAGCAAGATGCAGATTGTTGTGGCGTTTCTGCATATATTTCTTGCAATCAAGATTCAAAAAAATTACAGGAGAAAAAAATATTACAGGCGATCGAAACTGGAGCAGAATACCTTATTACCGCATGTCCTAAATGTATTGCCCATTTAAATTGTTATCTAAATGAAAATAGAGAATTAAAAGATAAAATAAAGGTCATCGATATTGTGAGTTTTCTCGGAAAACTACTCTTTTTAGTGTAATTTAATATCATTATCTTTTAATAAATATCTAATCTGATTGTTTTTATCACTTCTTTTAAAATCTCTTTAACAGCAATTTCATCTTCTGAAGTTGATGTATAAACTTATTAAGAATTATCACTTACAAAAAAGTTAATGGGCAATTTTAAAAATAATATTTAAATTTGATAGTTATGGGTGAAAAAGAAATAGCATGGGATTTAAGCGAAATTTTTTCTGGATGTGATGATCCTAAAATTTCAAAAACTATGGATGCCCTTTTGGAAGAAGCAGATGATATTGTCAAAGAATATAAAGGAAAAATAAATATAACTGGCTTTTCATCCCAAAATTTACACGATCTATTAGAAAAAGAAGAAAAAATCTTAGCAAATAAAGAAGAATTAGAACTTTATTGCTATAACTTATTTTACGCAAATATGAGTATTCCTGAAAATAAAGCTCTTTTTAATAAATATAAAAATTTTGAGACAATAATTTCGAAAAATCTAGCATTCGTCGAATTGGAAATCGGAAAATTAGTCTATGAAAATCCACACTTAATAGATAAAGAAAATCTTAGTAATTACAAGAATTATCTTGAAAAACTTAAGAGAAAGTCTCCATATAAACTATCAGAGATCGAAGAACAATTGATTTTAGAAAAAGATGAATCTGGTATTTTTGCATGGGAACAATTAAAAGAATCATGGATAAATACTAGAAAATTTAAAACTACTGTTGAGGGGAAAGAAAAAGTAATAGCGTTTAGCGAATTTATTCCTTTACTCTATCATCCTGATAGAGACACCAGAATATCTGTGATCAAATCAGTTTGTGGCGAGTTAGAGAGAGAAGAAGAGATATATTCTTCAGCATTAAGAAATATTTGCAATGATTGGGTAAAAATTGTGAATCGCAGACAGTATAATAGCCCAATCCATCAAAGTCTCCTTGATAATGATACTACTCAGCAGATTGTGGATAATTTAATTAAAACAATAGAAGGAAGCGTTGATATAGCTCAAAGATTCATGGCTATTAAAGCAAAACTATTAAATCTACCAAAATTGCATGGTGCTGATTTATGGGCTTTCCTCCCCGTTGAGAAAAAATATACATGGGAAGAAGCGAAAGAGCTTATTCTTGAAGTATATGGTAATTTTGACAAAACAATTGGAGATTATGTGAGTGATATTTTCAAGAGAAA
>CAYNEU010000680.1:0-4237 GCA_964396275.1 uncultured archaeon
TTTGGAGTACGGCCGGATACATGTATCAGGAAATATTTGGCAAAACCACTCCATACGGAATATTGTAAAGAAATTGGTGCACGTATTTTAATATACTTCATTTCTCGAATCGCAAATATAAATAAAATTGGAATAATTCCCCTTTTAACTTTCTATTCTAGCCATTTTATTAGATTTTTGTGTTTATCATTTAAAAATAAGAAGAAAATTTCTAGTTTTTTTAAAGAATTCGGTTATATTATACATTGTAATAATTGTGGTTACCGCTCAGCATTTAGAAATAATATTTTAGATTTGCCTAAAGAATGTCCGATATGTAATAATAAAGGTGTTCTTGATTATGCTGGACCATTATGGATTGGTAAAATTCATGATGTTGACTTTATTCAAAAAATACTTATTTTGAATAGAGATCTTAAATCTCCCTATAAAAAAAGAATAGAAAAACTCTTAACTCTTGCCATTGAAGAAAATGATATGCCTATTTCTTATTATAACATTCATAAATTATGTCAAAATTTAAAACTTCCTTCCATTCCGAAAATAGAAGTTATTATTGATAAAATTAAAGAAATGGGATATCGGTGTTCGAGGACTCATTTTGATTTTTTATCTATAAAAAGTGATTTGGATTTACCTACTATAAAAGATATTATATATAAATTATAAGAGTAATTATTCGATTTAAAATGGCAAATAAAAGAGAGTTGCATAAACAAGAACCATTCTATAAACAAGCAAAAAAAGAAGGGTACCGTGCAAGATCTGCATATAAATTGTTAGACATTCAAAAAAGATTTAATATCTTTAAAAGAGCTTTTTATATATTAGATTTAGGATGCGCTCCTGGTTCATGGTTGCAAGTAGCTAAAAAATTTGCAGAAGAAAATTTAGAAAAATATAAAGATCAATTCTATTATCGGGATCATTACAAAATAATTGGTATTGATATTAAGAAAGTATCATCAATCGAAAATGTTAGCACTATTAAAGCAGATCTTACCACGCTTGAAATCCAAGAGCAGATTGATTCTTACTTTCGAGCTAAATTAGATCTTATCTTATCAGATGCATCTATTAAAAAGATTGGCAATAAATTCACAGATCACATTAGACAACTAAACCTCTGTTATAACATATTAGGAATCATAAAAAACAATCTAAAGTATAAAGGTAATGTAGTTATTAAAGCTTTCCAAGGCTCTGATTTCGAAAAATTTGCGAAAGAAATGAAATCGATATTTAGATTTTTAAAATCTTATAAACCCAAAGCTTCTAAAAAAAAAAGTAATGAAATTTATCTAATTGGTTTACAGAAAAAATGATTATATATCCTGCAATCTTGCTTCAATCTCACTAAAGTTTATGGTATATTCTTCTCCTTTTGAAGTTACTTCAATCCATTCAGTTAACCATGGACAATGCTGAGGATTAAACTGATCTAAATTGGTTTCATTGCACTTATCTCGAAAAGGACAAATAAAGCATGGTTGTCTAGAAAACATGTTCCAAATGAAATCTTTTCTGTTTATATTAATTTTAAGATCTTTTACTTTCACATCAATTTCTTCAAGAGCGTAAATATGTTTTGTCCATGAAGCATCAACCAATTCTCGATTCATTTTTATTTTTGACTGCAATACTAATAACTCTAAAATTTCTTCTAAATCATTTCGCTCTTTATTACTAAGTTCCTTAAGTCTGTTAAATAAGATATCTTTTTCCCTGTTTATAATATTGAGAATTATTTTTTCATCCTTTCGTAAATTCCGTTTAAATTCCTTCTTTTTTTCTTCAATTCTTTCAATTCTTCTCTCAACATTAGATTTTTCTTCTAAAGGACCTTCAACACGCTCTTTAATCTTACATTTATGTCGGGATAAATAAGCAAAACTTTTACCACAATAAGGACATACTTCCCTTTTTTTTTTTGCCATTTTAATAGTCTTTTAAAAATATTTTGAAGAAGTTAATTTAATTTCATAAAATAATTATTAGTACTATGATCTTATCTTTATGAATATTTAAAAAATAATTTTTCGTTTTTCTTCAGATTTAATATAATTATGTAGCTTATTTTATATTAATAATTTCGAATTATGTTTTAACTAAAAAGTACATTCATAAATAATGACAAGTATTAGTGAAGTATTAAAAATCGATAAGCATCAAATTGTTAGAACAAAAGAAATTCTAAAGGATTATCAATTTTTGAAACAATTACAATATAATATACCTTCAGGAGCCAAAAATTTTGATGAAACAATAGGTGGTGGCTTTTACCAAGGTAAGAAATATTTGATTTTTGGAGCAAACAAAACTGGTAAGACTCAATTATGTCATCAATTATCTATTCAACCGTATTTTCAATCATCTCGTTTGAATGAAAGATCTCAAATATTACATAAACATCTTATATTTTATTTTGATACAGAGAATACTTTCCGTCCGGAACGGTTAAAAGAATTCATAATGTCGCGAGAAGTTGATTATAACAAATTACTTAAAAATATTTTTGTGTCTAAAATTATGAGTAATTCTGCTCTCTTATTATCATTGCAGAAATTAGAGAGCCTTTTGGAAAGGGATAATGTGAATGTATTAATTATCGATACTATAAATAACCATTTCAATTCTGAAATTGCGAACACAAAAATTTCTACTAATAGAACTAAAGATATATTTATAAAGATTTTAAATACAATTAATGAACTCACTATCAAGTTTAATTTAATCACTATAACAACAGCACAAGTAACTTCTAATTTAATTAAAGATACTTCGATAAAAGTGTTCCCCGTTGGTAACCACTTGTTAAATCATTTCTTTTCAGAATATATATACTTAGATTATAAAGAACATAATCAACGATATGTTCAATTAGTAAATTCAATGAGTCTTCCTGAAAAAAGACTACTATACAAAATAACTTCTTCGGGAATCCAAGATTACAAAATTTAATTTTACAGTATTAGAAATTTAAGAATTCCTCTATTGAGAGATTTACAAAATCTTTAGATATACGTTCAGAATTAACAAAAAATATTTTATTTTTGATTTTTTTGTTTAGCCATTTTATTAATTTCATGGCATATAGAAGTTTTTTTTGTTTAATAGGGGTTGCTTCTTGACTTTTATTTATGTCTAATTTAGAATACTTCCCAATTATACTTCCAAAATCCATTCCTATAAGAAATAAGTTATGAAATGATAATAATAAAGGACGTAAAAAAAAAAGTATTCGATCTCCATCTGTAAATCCACCCGTATTTATTATATTTGTAACTGGTTCTACTTGGGTTGTTCCTATAACATTTTGGAATGATGTGATTTCTTTCTCAAAAAATTTTAATCTCTCGATATTGTCACCATGAGCATGAACGATATTAAAATTTGCATATTCAAATTCATTTTTAGTAATTCCATCTAAATCTGTGAAGATTGCGTCAACGGTAATACCTTTTTCTCTTAATAAAATTGAAGCCCCGTCTGCAGTTAAATTAATGAAATTTTCAAAAAAATTAATTCCCTTTTGCTTCCAAATTACATCAACAGTTTTTTCCAACGATGGACCGCATCCATATACTAAAAGCGCTGGTTTTGATAAAATCCTATTTTTAAATAAATTTAAAACATTATCCAATTTCCATTTTTGACTTTTATTAAAGAAAATTCGGGAAAGAAAATCACGGGCTTCGCAATCCTTTTGAAGATCAAAATTAAAATCCTCTTTTATTTGAATGTACCAATGTTTAAATTCAGTATAGAAATTTAGTTGATCTTTTAACTTTGAATCCATATTTTTAAAATTCTTTAATTGAAAAAATCAATAATAAAATTTTAAATTATTCCCTTAATTAATTAAAACATACTATTTAATTCAATATTATTAAAATTCATAAATTTTTTAAAAAGGAGTTAGATAAAAATGGCTAAATGGTTTACTAGAACACATCAATGGTTTGATGATTCAACAAAAATGGTTGGAATTTCACCATATGCAGCAGAGCAGCTTGGAGAAATTAGCTTTGTTGATGTAGAAGGACTTGAAGGCGCTAAACTTGAACAAGTCAAAATGGACGGTGACGAACCTTCAAGTGATCCAATTGATTGCACAGTTGAATCAAGTAAAGCTGTTGGTGATATTTATTCACCTGTAAGTGGTACTGTCATTGAGGTTAATTCAGATTTGATGGACGAGCCAGAAAAAATTAATGAAGATGCTTACTCTGCATGG
>CAYNEU010000681.1:0-8210 GCA_964396275.1 uncultured archaeon
TGACATTGGAGCAGAATTTTTTATCGATCATGGATCAGGTGTTGTAATTGGCGAAACAACAGAAATTGGTAATAATGTCACGTTATATTCAGGAGTGGTGCTGGGTGGAACCAGTTTAGAAAAAGTGAAAAGACATCCAACTATTGGTAATAATGTCGTAATAGGGGCGGGAGCAAAGATCTTAGGACCTATCAAGATCGGAGATAATGTTAGAGTCGGAGCTAATTCAGTTATCGTAGAAGATGTTCCCCCACATTGTGTAGTGGTTGGAGTACCTGGTAAAATTATTTCTAAAAAAGGAGAAAAAATTGAAAAAATTGACTTAAGACACGGAGATCTACCCGATCCAATCGCAATTGCAGTTTCAAGTCTAGATAAAAGAATAAAAGAATTAGAAATGAGAGTCTTAGATAAAACTAAGAATAAACAAGAGGAGATAGAAATTTATTATGGAAAACACGGGGGAGGAATTTAAAATGACAAAAATATATAACAGTATACTTGAGACAATAGGTAAAACACCTCTAGTTAGGTTGAATAGAATTGTAGAGAATATAAATCCAAAACCGAACCTTTATGCTAAATTAGAATATTTTAATCCCGGAGGAAGTGTAAAGGATAGGATAGGAATTGCTATGATCCAAGCAGCAGAGGAAAAGGGGATAATAAATAACGAAACTATTATTGTTGAACCTACTTCTGGCAATACTGGTATTGGATTGGCTCTAATTTGTGCTGCAAAAGGATATAAATTAAATCTTGTTATGCCTGAGAGTGTATCAATTGAACGAGTTAAAATTTTAAAAGCTTATGGAGCAAATATAATTTTAACTCCAAAAGAAGGGGGAATGAAGGGTGCAATAGGCAAGGCTGAAGAAATTGCTAAAGAAAAAGGGAAGGTGTATATTCCTCAACAGTTTAAAAATTTAGCAAACCCAGAAATTCATCGTAAAACAACAGCGAATGAGATATTTAATGATCTAGATGGTCAAGTTGATGCTTTTGTAGCGGGTGTAGGTACAGGAGGAACTATTACTGGAGTTGGAGAAGTTTTAAAAGAAAAAATTGGTGCAACCTTGAAAGTATACGCTATAGAACCAAAAGACTCTCCTGTTTTGTCAGGGGGAAATCCAGGACCACATAAAATTCAAGGAATTGGTGCCGGTTTTGTACCAGATGTTCTTAATACAAAGATCTATGATTACGTTATTCAAGTAGAATATGAAGATGCTATTAAAACGGCAAGGGATTTAGCCAGATTAGAAGGAATTTTTTCAGGAATTAGTTCGGGTGCAATAGCTTGGGCAGCAATAAATATAGTTTCAAAAGAATTTGAAGATGGACAGAATATTGTATTTATTACGTGTGATACAGGGGAAAGATACTTGTCAACTGAGTTATACAATTATTAAATTGATTCAAATTTAAGAGTGGGAAAAGATGTAGGTCCGTTCATTTGGCCGTCACCTAATTTTTATTACTTTTACTTATTAATTGCAACTTCCCCATTCTTTATATTTAATCCTAAACTATTGGGATTTAATTTCAATAGGAGCGGCTTTATATTGTGTAGCTAGACAAAGTCAAGACTTCTTTGAGACTGAGTTTTATATTTTCCTCAGCTACATTCAAGAAAAAAATTTAAAATAAAGGCAAAAATAATACAAATTATAAAAACCTGAAATTCCAAAAAAAGACATTAAAATGATAACTATTGAGAAACCTGAGATTTTGAAAGCATTTAATAGATTTGGTCTTTATATGTTTATGATTTTAATAATTAAAGCTATAAGATTTATTATTGTTTTGATCTTTACGGCTTTTATTGAGACTGATATTTTGGATTTTATATTTGGGACTATTACTGTTATATTAGTTTTATTGGCATGTTTAAATTTCAGTCAAATACCCAAAATAGAAGTAAATAAAGAATTTAAATTATTCTGGTTGCTGTTTCTTTTTGGGCACATTTTAGAATATCTACTCATAACTCTCAATGCTTTTGTTTATCCCTTTATAACTAGTAATGACGTCGCTATCTTTTTTTTAATGCTAGTTTCTATGTTCTATCTTGTAATAGGAATGATATTCTATGGTTCTACTGATAAACTAAATTCGTATTTCGAGATAAAGCAAGTGCAATTTGAAGAATCTCGAAAGAAAGATGCCGACTTAGGTATTAAATTATTGATGGCAGGATTTTTTTTACACTTTTTATGGTTTTTCATCATAACTATCTTTATTGCAGTAATCATAGAATATATTGGTTATTATATGTTAGGAAAATTTCGAACCCTGTCCATTGAAAGTGAGCAATTGAGAATTGAAGATGAAAACAAAAGAAAAGCGGAGATAAAGGACAGATTTGGCAAAATTCAAAGCAGAATCATTGAAATTGGAAAAGAGTTTCCAGAGTTAACGACAAAAGAATTAAATAGTAAAGTGGACTATGATGATAGAGTATTTCTTCGTATGAATGATAAACCCTTAAGAGAATTTATCAAGGAACTCATCTTAAAAGGCGAAATCAGAGCAACTTTCATAGTAGAGGATGATATTATCAAATTTTCATATTGATTTTTTTTTCACTAAGTAATTTTTTCTTTATATACTCCTCTTAATACATTTTTTCAACAAAATTATAATATAGAGGAAAAAATTAGATGATAACTCATATACCAAAACTGTTATATGAAAACAAGATAACTGAAGTGTTAGATGATATAAGATATCAGTATGGTAAATTAACAAGGAAAGGATATATTTATGGTCTAATAGCAATCGATCAAGACGCAAAAATTGTTGCTATCGATTCTCGGTTTGATCGAAAATTAAACTATTGGGATTTAAGTTCAATCGGGGCGGCATTATACGGCGTAGCAAGACAAGGTCAAGATTTCTTTGAGACAGAATCCTTAGAACGTGCGACTATCATTTATAACGACATGCGATTGTTTGTAAAGTCGATTGGAGACATTGAACTTCAAAAGAAGGGAAAACGAGATATTTTAATAGTTCTTTTAACCGACAACGAGGTAAATTTAGGTGTGATGATCCTCCAAATGAGTAAATTCGCTCAGAAAATTAGAGAAGAAATTGAAAGAAATGAACATATGAAGAATGTCTTAAGAATGCCAGAGAATGAAATAAAAGAACACATCAAGGATTTAAAAAAGCAAATATTCTCAGATAAAATTGGATCTATATCTTAACATACCTCCTCTCAGGTGATTTAATGGAACTAGAACAGAGAAATCTAGGTAAGTTAGATAAGATAAAAGTTGACGTAAGTGAAGATTTTGACTTCAACGATTCTGAGAATATGATTCAGTTTAAGATAGTTTATTGGGGTCCAGGAGAAAGTGGAAAAACAACAAATTTTTTTCGATTACGTGAAAAGTTCGATTTACTTAAATTAACTCGTGGATATTCTATTGAAACTACTGAAGGAAGAACACTATGGGAAGATTCTCTATACTTGTTATTTAAATTCAGTCTACATGAGATTAGATTTAATATTATTTGCCATGTAGTCACGTGTACTGGTCAAGAACGATTCCTTTCGACTCGTGAGTATGTATTGGATGGAGCCGATGGGATTATGTTTATTGGAGATTCAGATCCAGAAAAAATAGAACAAAATAAAAGAAGTTTTCGAGAGCTGGTGAGTTTTGCTAAACCAAAAGAAATTCCATACTTAATTCAGTTAAACAAACGAGACTTAAAAGATGCAATCACAGTTAAAGATTTTAAACTTCATTTAGGGCTTCCGCTTCAAGAGAGATATCTCGATGGATCATATATAGTTTATCCCGCAGAAGCATTGCAAGGAAAAAATGTTGTACAATGTTTTAAGGATTTAATACTTCAAGTTATTTTTAACTATTTTAAAGAATAATTAGCTGATTAATGGTGAAGGAATGGATACAAGCTCAGATTTCATTCGACCAGAATTTTTAAATATCCTTTTTTTTCAACAGAGAAATTTAGTTATATTTCCTTATGTTGACATGAAGCACCTTCATGGTCTTGAAATTTTTACAGCAGGATATAACGTAGTTGATCTTGAATCTACAGCTCTACACAACCTTAAAGAAATATTGGAGTTTGAGTCAACCAATTCTTATTCTCAAAATCCCACACTCTATTTTATATATAATGTAAATCGAGATAAAGTGAACGAACTAATGAATTTAGAAGGGATTAGATGTGTGATAAATTCAAATGAAAATATTAGCAGTTTAGCAAACGGAAGTAGATTTATTTTTTTTAATAAGAAAAATAATCAATTTCTAAATTATGATATGGATGATTCTGATTTAGAATTTGAAAATTTTCTTATCTCAACATCGCAAGATGAAGCCCTCTTACAAGAAAACATTCAGAAAATTAAAATTGTTGCTAGCAGAATTTTTAAAGAGTTAAATCAAAGTGGAAATTTGGAAAGGCTTCCCGATATATTAATTGAGTATGAAAAAAAATATTGGAATTCAATTTTGGATTTTACAAGGCGCTATTATGACATCAATATTCCCGATATTAACAGTATAAAATTTAAACCACGAAAAGCATTAAAAGATTTTCCAGATGAATATGATATAATAATAACTACAAATAGACAAATTGGAAAAGAGTTTGTTCAACTTCTTCATAATTTTCGCTCCAAAAGAGTGAATCCTGCCCATTTAGAATTAGAGGAGTTATATAACCCTCAAAAACTTTATAACTATTTGCGAAATCATCATTGGCAAAACGGTATTCCAGAGGATTTCATAAATGAATGGAATCAAATGAGCATATCAAATTATCAATTAACTGAATCTGACCAACTAGACTTTGAAATGATATTAAAAAAGTTAGATATACAACGAGAACCGATAATATCGGCACCCTCTATTTCTGAAATCAAGAGTACTACTAAGAAAATCACATCAGAAGAAATACCTTCCTTCAATATTGAATGGAATAAATATAAACAATGGATTTTTAAATGTTTAGAAGATTCTGAAAGAATAATTAATTCAAAAATTTCATTCTCTTCTGAAGAATACTCCTATTTCTTAGAAAAGATTTCAGAGATCGACAATTTACTTAATAAAAAAGAAGAGAGAAAACCAAAATTCAATCAAGATGAAAATTATTCTGTTCAACGCTCTAATAAAATGATAGTGGTTGACATTACAAATGTCTTAAACTTAGATAAAGATGAAAATCAAACTCTAAAGGTTGAGAATATCATAAAAGTCCACAGATCTGTATTTTCACTGGGTTATACTCCAACTATGATCGCGGATGCTTCCATGCGATATCATTTAGATGATGAGAATCTTTATGAAGAATTGGTTGATAGTAATACCATTATTCAAGCTCCAGCAGGTACTAAGGCAGATGAATATGTGTTAGAAATCGCTAAAGCAGAAAATTGTAAATTCCTAACCAATGATAAATACGAGGAGTATTGGGATGAATTTGGAAAGGATTGGATCTTTAAGAATCGGCTTACATGTATATATTATAATGAAAAGTTCATAATACGGGAAAATGGAAAGAAGCTATATTGACTTAAATGATCTAAGAAATTAATAATAACTTTCTTACCTAAAAATTATCATTTTCTATAGATTTTAAAAACTCTTTACGTATTTTTTTATCTTTTAGACCCTCAAATGAATCAATAACACCCTTTAATTCTTGCTCTGCTAAAATATTCTCATCATTGATTTCTCCAATAAAATTCGTAAAAAAGTCCAAGTGACATTCTAAACATTCGATATAATCCCCATGATCAATGATTTCAGTTGAATTACACCGTGGGCAATAGTAATTAGGAGATATATTAAAAATAGCTCTCATGAATATAAAATTTGTAAATAATTATAAAAATACCATGAAAAAAAATTGTACTGAAGAAATTCAAAATTTAAAAGTTTCCTCCTTTAGCTAATATTGATTCTCAAGTTTAAAATAATTTATAAGATTAACATATTTATTTCCTCATATAGAGAAGCGTATATTTTTTCTAAGAGTAACTATGATTA
This sequence comes from uncultured archaeon, assembly GCA_964396275.1. GTDB lineage: Archaea > Asgardarchaeota > Lokiarchaeia > Sigyniarchaeales > SOKP01 > Loki-b32. The sequence goes on from CAYNEU010000681.1 coordinate 6,039, forward strand.
TTTGGATAATGGATGCTGAATCAGGAGTTAAATTATTATATAAGTCCTTTTTAAAAACAGATGCCGACGAAGATATAGTTTCTGGTTTTTTAACAGCATTCCACCACTTTTCAATGGTAGAATTTAAAGAATCATTAGATTCTATAGAAATGGGGGGATTAAGATGGGTTTACATATTAGAAGAGAAGTATAAGTTGCTTTTTGTTGCGGCAGACACAAAACATATAAAAACTGAACTTTTGTTAGGTAGATTAAACGTTATTAAAAACGCTTTTATAAAACAGTTTGATCCCGTTTGGGAGAAAAAAGGGCATAATTGGGATGGAAATATCAATATGTTTCTACCGTTTCTTAATGAAATTGAAGATTATTACGACCAATGGGGAGAAGTGGAAAATTTAGGAAAAGTAGCTGACTTTTTTGATATTTTAGGTATTTTTCAAAAAATTTTAATAATGCTAAGAAATGTAATAGAAAATAAAATGTATACCAAATCAAAAAATTTAATTCTGGAGAAAATTGAAAACTTTTGCATTCATTTCAAAAACCACAAAGATATGCAGGATAAACCGGAGTTAAAGAATATTTCTTTTAGCAAAGAATCATGGTTTAATATTAAAGACATTAATTTAATTAAAAGTGATACTGATTTGGTTATTAAAAATCTAAAGGCTATACTTACTCAAATTGTAAATATTTTAAGGGAAATAAAAGGAAACAACTCGTGTTTTAAATATTTTAGCGAGGAAAACATTTATGCTTACATTTATAACAATATGAAACTCTTAAAAGATTTAAATTTAGATACATATCTGTTAGGAACTTTTCTTTTATTATAGGGACAATAGTAGTCTCTGTAGAGATTTAGATCTTTTCTTTTAAGATAAAAATTGTTCGAAATTACAAATTAATAGAGGAGGCTCCTGCCAATAAGCCTCAATACAAGGCAAAAATTTTAAAAAGGTATAGTAGGTTATTTTTTTGTGTAATTACTTACACAACCAAAAGACAAAAATCCAGGGTTGACAGGAGCCTTTTTTTTATTAAATTGATTGCTTTTTAATTTCATTTTAAGAAAATTTCTGCCTATAAATTATAAATTAATGAATTGATATAAAAATTTTAGCTCTTTTTAAACATATTAAATTATTAAAAAAACCAAAATAAAATATTAAAAACGACCTCCTAATCACTATTATTCACCTTATATTAAATAGGATTTTAATTAAATAGAAAGGTTCCTAATCTATGCTATCACCTTTTTTTTAATACTTTAAGAAAATGATAGAAAAACTACTTGAGGAAACACCCTTAAATCACAGAGAAGACATAGTTTATGTAGATGTCGATACTCTTAAGGATTTTATTAAAGATGTGTTCATTGAATTGGAAGTTCCTGAAGGACATGCAAAAATTATAGCTGATGTTCTTATTACATCCGATTTGAGGGGTATTGATTCGCATGGTATTCAAAGATGTAAAACGTATTATGATAGAATTAAACAGGGTATTTATAATCCAAAAACAAATATTCAAGTTATCAGAGATGATGCTACTACAGCAGTTCTAGATGGAGGTTGTGGAATGGGACACGTTATTGCATATCATGCAATGAGATTAGCAATTGAAAAAGCTAAAAATTACGGTCTCGGAGCAGTTGCAGTACGTAACAGTTCTCATTTTGGAATTGCTGGTTATTATTCACTCATGGCAATCAAAGAGGGAATGATAGGTTTTGTCACTACAAATACGCGACCTTCTGTCCCACCTACCTTTGGAGCAGAACCAATGTTAGGAACAAATCCCCTAACATATGGTGCTCCTACAGATGAAGATTTTCCATTTTTATTAGATTGTGCAACCTCTATTATTCAAAGAGGTAAAGTAGAAGTATATAATAGGCTACATAAGCCTTTACCAAAGGGATTAATTATTTCTAATAATGGTAATTCAAAAACAGATCCCAGTGTAGTATTAAATAAATTAGTTAATCGTTCTGCGGCATTATTACCTTTAGGAGGTAAAGGAGAAGATACTTCTGGTCATAAAGGATATGGTTATGCAACTTTTGCTGAAATACTATGCTCTGCGCTACAAGATGGAATATATCTTAAAGATACAGCTGGAGTTATAGAAGAGGGTCAAGAAAGATTAAAAGTAGGGCATTTCTTT
>CAYNEU010000682.1:0-2984 GCA_964396275.1 uncultured archaeon
AAATAAATTACTCAATCTTTTATATATCTTCCCTAATGGTCCGATTGCATTCCATCCTAAAATAAAAGACTTGATGTTTACTTCAACAAATTTAGGTAAAATAAGGACAAAAGAAGATCACATTAAAATTAGATGGCTCCATCGAAGCTTAAGCAGCTATTATAATAATGATATTTATGAACAAATTCTTGAATTATTAAATCTTTCAGGTCTAGAGATGGACCATAAGTACCGTGGAAGTTATCCTCCTTGGGAACCAAATTTTAATTCTAAACTCCTGAAAATCGCTAAAGAAGCCTATAAAGATGTAAATAATGAAGATGCAGAAATGAAAATTATTCATGGAGGGTTAGAAGCTACACTATTAATCGATAAAATCCCTGGAATTGAAGCACTAGCTTTTGGTGCTAATTCTACGGGACTTCACTCTCCAGATGAGCGGTTAGAAATTAAATCAGTAGAAACAACTTGGAATTTTCTCATATATCTACTTAAAAAAATGGATACATAATAAGGAAGATACCATAGAAGATATCTCTAAGATTGCTATAATATCAGATATTCACGCAAACATATATGCTTTAAACAGATTTCTTCATTATATAGAAGAAAATTATCAAGCTGAAAAAATTTTAAACTTAGGAGATTTCGTTTATATTGGTCTGCACCGAGAATTTTTAATGAAATATTTTTATCCTTTTCTCTAATAAAGGAAAATCTTTTTTTTACTCTTTTTCTCTAAATTAATATGGAAATCACAAAACGAGAATTAATTGATTTCAAGCAAAGAAAATTTCCAGAGAAGATATGTTTCAAACCAATTGGTATAATTCATACTCCGTTTAAGACTCTTAAAGGCATCCCTATTCAACCATCAATGTCCGATGCAAAAGGTACTATTGAGATATTTACCGAATATGAGTCTGGTTTAAAAGATTTGTCAGGGTTTTCTCATATTTATTGTTTATATTTTTTTGATATGGTAAAATTACCCGTTCCACTTCAGTCAAAGCCTTTCTTGGACAATGAATTGAAAGGAGTGTTTGCTATTCGAACGCCTTTTCGCCCTAATCCTATAGGTCTTTCAATATTACAGATTTTAAAAATTGAAGAAAATAGAATTCATGTAGACAGTGTTGATATATTAGATGGAACACCAATTTTGGATTTAAAACCTTATGTAGCCCAATTTGACAATAATAAAAAAACCAAAATCGGTTGGTTGAATGATAAAATTAAGAAAAAAGTAAGTTAAAAGAAAATTCCGTGAGTATTTATGTTTTTATTGTTTCTTTTTTTTTAGAATCAATTTCTAATTTCTTCTTTTTTCTCCTAACCATCTCAACAAAGCTTTCAACTCTTGTTAAAAGACCTGCTTCTCCACTATGTTCATCCATTATTATTTCAAGATAAGGTAACCCCACAACCCTCATATCTCGCATGACTAATTCAGAGATGAGGCTATCTGGGCCACAAGCAAAACTTATAAGGAAAATAACTCCATCAATCTCGCCACGACCCTTAGTGAAAAAATATCTAATTGCTTGCATTATTTCCTCTTCATGTCTCCAATAATTTCTAAGACGTTTATTTATAATCACTGGTTCTTTGAATAATGATTCTGGTAAATTTTCGATGGTTAAAACTTCAACCCCTTGATCTTGTAGTTTTTTCTGGAAATCTAAATTAATAAAAGTATCGAAAATATTATAAGCATGCCCTAAAAGCAAGAATTTAATGTCACCCTTGTGCGCCCTCTTAGGTAAGGTAAATGGACGATCTCTTTCTACTAACCGTAATGCATGATTGACTGGAGCTCCATCTCGTAAAAATTGATGATATTCATCAAAATACTTTTGAGCCTCTCTATATGCATTTAAAGATTGATTTTGAGTCCTCCCTAATTGATTTCCAAGCTCGATTGCGGATGTCGCTATTGGAAACTCCTTTACATTCACTTCAAAATTTAATATTTTTGGTACTTCTGGTAAAATTTTAATAATATCTGGAAGCGATAAGAATTTAGGGCAGAAGTAAGCGTCTCTTACTTCTGATACGTACCTTGGAACAAAGATATAGTCCAACTCAGGATGTTCTCGAACTAATTTCAACACTTGACCATAGTATATCTTTATAGGAATACAAAGTTCTCCAAATCCGTGTGTTACCCCTTCCTCGACTATCTTCTTATTAGTTGGTGGACTTAAAATGATTTCAACGTCTAATTCTTCAAGTAATTTTTTCCAAAATGGAAAATACCTATAAAAATGAAGAGCTCTCGGAATTCCAACTTTTATTTTTTTTTTGCTTGGTTGCTCACTTGTTTCCATTTAGTTAATTCCTCAAAAAATCATGCATCAGGAGTATCATATAGAAGCAAATCTCGGATCTGATCCATCATCTTTGTTGTTAATCTCTTAAGTTCATCATAATCCGGCATTGGCTTACCCCAATACTTTTGATGTTCCATGAATGGAGGACCGCATTTTAAAATTTGGCCTTTATAAAACTTCAACATTTTCGCATGTTTAGGATAGGTGGCTTCTGTTCCAGTTATGCCAATTGGGATAATAGGTACCTGTGTTTCTATTGCTAATCGCATAGGACCAGTATGACCTTCTAAAAGTTGACCATTTCCAAGATTCGTAGTTCCTTCGGGGTATGTACAGACACATTCTCCCTGTTCAAGAAGTTCTTTTGCATAAAGATAAGCATTTATATCATGTTCTCCTCGTTTCAATGGAAAGGCATGATGATCTCTTACCCACGCATTAACAACTGGAATTTTAAATAGCGATTGTTTTGCCATCTGCCACATTATTCGCCTTGGGGGGTGATGTATCAATGTTGTAGCAAGAATGAGTACATCCCACTCAGAATTATGACTTGGACAAAGAAGAACTCCACCTTCTTTAGGAATATATTTCTCAAAATCTACTGCTTTGTAGGGCATCATTAAGTCAGACCAAGCGCTTACTAAATCT
>CAYNEU010000683.1:0-4907 GCA_964396275.1 uncultured archaeon
TGGCTAATTATTAAAGTATTAAAATCAAAATTAATATTATTCTCCATTTTAATTCAACTCTTATTTTAATTGATTTTATTTGTTTATGTTTGTATAAATAAATTTTTTTTCGAATTAAAAAAAGAATAAAAAAACAAAATAAATAATTTATGGGTTAGTCTATCTCTCCAAACTCTAAATCGAAACTAAAGTGCTTTCTTATTGGTCTTTTCACATTCCAAACACATTTTAAGCCTTTTTCAAATTGGACAAGATCACCTTTCTTAAATTCAATTTTTTCCCCAGTATAGGAATCTGTGACTTCCACTTCTCCATCTAAAACATAACACGTTTCTGTATCACCATAAGACCAATCAAATTCACTGACTTCCTTGCTCCATGTTCCCCATGATTTTACTTTTAATTTTTCTAAATCTCCTTCAGTCGGACTTTTCTTTTTCATTTTCATAATTTATCACTTTATGTCTATCCCTATTAATTTTTCTAAAAAAAGACTGGGAAATATTATACAGACATTAATAAGATTTATTTTCAAAATCTTTTTTAATGATTTAAATTTGAAAAAAACAATAAAACACTAAAATAAAAAATTATTATTCAAATAAATTAGATTCAAATTATCGTTTCAAAAAAGAATATTAATTCGTATAAAGATTATATTTATAATATATAAAATTGGTCATCTTAAAAAAGAAGCTCCAGAATATTAATAATTAAATCTGATTGCCTGAAAATTGAGAAGAGATTATAAGAATGCCACAAAAATTTATACTGAAAATATTGACAGCAGGTGAAGGTGGCGTTGGAAAAACCACGCTTTTACATAGGTATGTAGAAGGGAAATTTTCGGCTGATACAAAAATGACAATTGGTGTTGAATTCTTCTTGAAAGAAACGGTAATAGATTCCAAACAGTGCACATTGCAACTTTGGGATTTTGGGGGGCAAGAACGATTTCGCTTTTTGCTTGAAAGTTATGTATTAGGGGCAAAAGGTGCACTACTTATGTTTGACCTCACCCGCATAACCACTCTGGAGAATTTACATCAATGGATCAATATTGTACGTAAAGGTGACCCAAATCTTCCCGTTCTCTTTTTAGGTACAAAATTGGATTTAGATGGTGATATTATGGTTGATGACGATTATGCAATGTCATTTTTAAATGAATTTAATTTATTTGATTTCATGAAAATCTCTTCAAAAACAGGCGAAAATGTTGCAGAAGCTTTTAATCTTTTAACAAGAAAAATATTAGAGCGTCAAGCCTATTGAATTCTATTAGTAATTTAATAATTCTAGATTCTAATTTCATTTTACTTCCTTTTCAGTTTAAAATAGATTATTTTAATGAAATTAGATTAAATGTTGAAGGAAAACTAAGATTTATTATATTTCAACAAATTTTAGATGAATTAGATTCTAAAAGAAGGAGAGAGCCAAAACGCACTAACTTTATAAGGCTACTTGAAAACGGTTTATTATATCTAAATAAAAATAAAGGAAAATACGACATTGAAATAAGAGAAGATGTTAAAAAAGACATTGAAACTACTGATGAATTTTTATTAAGAATGTCAAACAACCTTCAGAAGGAAGGTCAAAATTTATATTTAGCAACAAATGATTCAGAATTGCGTAGAAAAGCGAAAAAGTTAAAGATTGGTACAGTTTTTTTAAGACAAAAGAAATTTTTATCCATCGAGAGAGCTTAAAAAAATATAAAATTGTTTGATCATTTTAAAGTTTCAAGTTAGAATTTTATTACTTTAGTAATCTTTAGTTTAGTCAATATTTGAAATCTCTTAATTATTTTATAAATACGAGGAAAACGAATGTCAAAACCCATACTCTTGAAGGTTATTACGGCAGGTGATGGCGGTGTCGGTAAGACCACTCTCCTGCACAGATACATAGAGGGTGTTTTCCTTCCCGATACTTTGATGACTATAGGTGTCCAATTTCATTTAAAAGAATTAAACATTAATGGGAAAAGAATTTTACTTCAAGTATGGGATTTTGGAGGTCAAGAACATTTTAGACCTTTATTAAAAGATTATGCGACGGGAGCGAGAGGAGCCTTATTGCTATTTGATCTCACCAGACCATCAAGTTTACGGCGAATTGACCAGTGGGTAAATATTTGTAGGCAAAATAATCCCGATATTCCAATTATCTTTATAGGCACTAAATTGGATTTAATCGAAGCAATTACAATTGATGATGAATTTGCTTTAAAATTTGTAGAGAAATATGACTTTTTTAATTATTTAAAAATATCTTCTAAGACTGGGGAGAATGTGAATTTAGCTTTTAAACTATTAGCAAAAGAACTTGTAAAAGATCTATAATGGCATAATATCTCAAAATTTTAATATTTATAGTCTATTTAGAACTATATTTTTAATATTTTCACTACTTAAATTTACCGGATTGTTTTTTAAATCCGCTTTTTCTACTATTTTATCAACATCTTTGATTTCAATACCATATTTTCCTAAACGATCAATTTTCAATTCGTTAGTCCATTTTTCAAGTGTTTCTATTAGATTTGTACAATAATCAAGTATTTTCTCCTCTTCTATATAATATTCACTTGATAATAAGGCACCTATTTGAGCATGTTTCATTAATCCTAGTTTACCTTTCGATCCTTGAGTTTTTAATATTTCAATATTCGTTTTTGTTGCTTCAGAAAGAAGAGTACCACATATTACACCATGTGGAATATTAAAAAGACCTCCAATTGGAGAAGCAAGACCGTGAATTATTCCTAATCCAGCATTAGCAAGAGTGATTCCAGACATTAGAGCCCCATATGCCATCTTCGCCCTAATATTCACATCAGATGCTCCACTTGAGCACGCTAGTAAAATATTTTCACTCATATATTTCATACCACTAAAAGCTAATGCATCTGTTATTGGACTTGCTTTTGGAGAAACATATGATTCAAGGAGTTGTGTAAAGCCGTCCATTCCACATGCTGCTGAAACTGACGGTGGACATGAAATCATAAGTTCAGGATCAATAATGGCTATATTAGGAACAAAATTATCATGACGAAGTGATTTTTTAAAACCCTTAGGCCCTAATTCACTAATAACTGCATTTTTTGTAGCTTCACTCCCAGTTCCAGAAGTAGTAGGGAGGGCTATATATGGTATTTTCTTACCATCATGAATTTTTTTTCCGACTCCTTCAAGATAATTTTTGATTGAATCATCTTTTGTTAACATAGCAGAAATTGCTTTTCCTGCGTCAGTAACACTCCCTCCACCAATAGCAACGATTAAGTTGAGGTTTTTATTTCTAAATTTTGCTACAGTATCGTCAATTAGACTGGGAGATGGTTCACTCGAAATTGATATTGATGAAAAATTGATTGATTTATTTTCTAATATAGAAGTAATTTCATTCCATTTTCCCGATTGGTGGAGAGAATTTCCACCAATAACAAATAATACATCATTTCCGAATTTAGGAATAATATTATAAAGTTCATTTAGCTTTCCAGCTCCAAAAATGATCTGAGGGATATTAGCAAAACTAAAAGTAGAAATCATTATTCTGCACTTCCATTTCTATTTACTCGTTAAATTCATAAGATCTATTATATTTTATTTTACAAAAAAATGCATATTAATTAAGGTTATCAAATTTTTATTCTTTCTATAATGAGTAAGATTTATAATTTAATCTAGATAATTTGTTTTATAATATAATTCGACGTATTGGTGAGTTACTATCAAAAAAGTTCATGAAAATGATTTTGAGTACAGAGGTGGAAGTTCTGGAGTTAAATACTTGATGAGAGGTCCTTCCATAGACTGGGGAGTTATATTACTTAAACCAGGTGAATACATGGGTGAAAAATCGCATGGACATAACATTATAGATGAAACATTTTTCTTTATAGAAGGTGACGGTGTTATGATTATTGATAATAAAGAGTATGAGGCAAATGAAGGAACTGTGTTTCTTTGCGAACCAAAAGAAATGCACAACATTAGAAATGATTCTGATAAACCAATAAAAATTGTTTTTATTAAAGGAGAATATAAACCTGAGGATAAGATCTAGATTAATAATTTGTTTTAAAAGAGAGTAAAGAAAATATGGCAAAAAAAAAAGGAAAAGCAAAGGGAAAAAAAAGAGGCGTTCAAGAAGAGCCTGTAGTCACTCGTGTAAAATTCCCTAGTAAAAAATTAGGAGAAATGTTTGGACGAGTGGTAGGAATTTTAGGAAATGATCGAATGGAAGTTTTCTGCGAAGATGGTAAACATAGAATAGGTAGGATACGGGGAAAAATCAAGAAAAGGGTATGGATAAGATTGGCTGATCTTGTCATAGTGAATCCATGGGATTGGGAAACAGAAACAACAGATAAAATGGGGAAGTGTGAGATTAATTGGAGATATATGAAACATGAGATTTCTTGGCTTGAACGAAAAAATAGGATTCCAGAGATTTTAAAAATAGATAATATTCCTCTCTAATTGGAAAAAAGCATAAATTTTTTAGACTTGATCTTAAATATATGTCTCAGAAGGAAAAAAAGTAGAATCTTAATAAAAAAGTAAAATTTTTTAATTTTGTATTATATTACTAATATATACTTATTTTCCAAAATTAATTTTAAAAAACCCCCAAATTCAAATAAGATTCGTGAAAAAATTGACCGATCAAGAAGAAGATATGAAAAAAATTGAACATAAAGAAGTTAATATAATGGAAACAATCGGAAAAGAGGATATTGAAGAATTAGAGGACTTAACTACTCTATTTGCCGTTAGAACAACTATAAATCAAGAAACCAATATTTTAAAACAAATATTTTTTCGATTCAAAATATTGGAAGTAATCCCCGATATAAGAGCTATGTTAGTTAGCCCTCTATTACCAGG
>CAYNEU010000684.1:0-12967 GCA_964396275.1 uncultured archaeon
AGACCTTAACTTATTTCTCGTTGATAGAACTATTTATGATAATTATCTCTTAAACAAAGCTAAAAATCTAGGAGTTGAGTTGATGGAGGGCATTAAAATAGACAACATCGACATAGATAACTGCAAAATAGAATTACAGAACGGAGAAGTGATCGAATCAAAACTCTTAATAGGAGCAGATGGAGCTAATAGTATTGTCAGAAGAGAATTTATCAGAAAAAAAATCATAAGGAATAAAGAATGGCATTTTAATCTCGGTACAGGCTTAGAATGTTTTGTAAATCGACAAGATTTAGAAAAAAATCAATTTAAAACACTAATACTAACATTTGGATTTGTCAATTATGGGTATAACTGGGTCTTTCCTAACAAAGAAAAAATCATTCTAGGGGTTGGTGCTCTTAATAGAAAAAATAAGGGTAATTTTTTAAGTGTACTTAAAAATTTCATATCGAGTTTAAATATAAGTCTTGAAAAAATCTCGCCAATAATAGCTCACCCTGTCCCGTATGGGAATTTTTCAATTACTCCTGTTTATAAAAATAAAGTAGTTCTCATTGGAGACGCAGCGGGAATTGTAGATCCTTTATGGGGGGAAGGAATCTATTATGCCCTGAAAACAGCAGAATTCGCTGCTCTGACAATTATTAAGAATTTTAAGGATAATTCTTTTCCTTTAACTCATTATGAACATCTTTTACGTAGACATATTTATTCAGAATTTAAATCTACTTTAAAATTAAGATGGCTACTCTATAATAAATTAAATACATATTTAAAGTACTATCCTGTACAAATATTTCTAATAATATTTAGAAAAGTATTGAGTGGTTTAATACATAAAGGAACGTCATTTAAGAGGTTATTGAAAAAGCAGCATTTATTAGTTAGCATAAGCCCCAATGACAACTTACGTAAAGAATTATAGAGATTCAATTATTTCTATCTAATACTTACTAATAACATAAAAAGCACGAAAAATAGTACCATAAAAATAATAGGAAAAATGAAAATCCATGGCTGAAATTGATTTAATCTCGCCCTTTTAATAATTGATCTTGGTCCTTCTTCAATAATCTGCTCTAAATCTGCTACCTTTTTTTCCAATTCTTGGATCTCAATATCCTTTTCACTTATAGTATCAGAGTTACTATTCATTTGCCCACAATATGGACATATTATATAATCCTGGCCGATTTCAGAACCACAACTTTGACAATACATTTTGATAAAATTAATACTCAACGATTCAAATAAACTCTATCCTCTTAAAATAAACAGATGTTAATAAAATTTAGCTAAATGATTTTAAATTTTACTAGCAATCTTTTTATTCATAAATAATCTATGTTATTTCATTATATAATAAAAAGTAAAGAGTATTGATTGAGTTGGAAGCTTTATTAGGTTTTATTATGATTTTTGCCATTAGTCTTTTGAGTTTAATAGGAGTATTTATGATTTCCCTTAAAGAAAAAACTTTAGATAAGCTACTGTTTATTCTTGTGGCATTTGCTACAGGTACAATTCTTGCTACAGCACTATTTGATTTAATTCCTGAATCCCTCCACCATCTTGAAGAATTAAATGTAGGGGGTGCCGGAATTGTTGAAAGTTTTATGTTTGCAATAGTTATTCTAGGGTTTGTAATATTCTTTGTACTTGAACGTTTTATTTATTGGTTTCATGGACACGCTCATGAAAAGGATGACCAATTAGTCTGCTATGATACTCTTACAGAAGGTTTAGATAATATTGTGGATAAAGGGAAAAAGATTAAAAATTTCGCACTTTTAAATTTAATTGGTGATGGTTTACACAATTTTTTAGACGGTATTATTATAATGGTCGCATTCTTAAGTGGAATTGGGAATGGGATTATTGTCACTCTTGCCGTTTTATTCCATGAATTACCACAGGAAATCGGAGATTTCGGAATCCTATTATATGGAGGATTTACAAAAAAGAAAGCTCTTCTATTTAACTTTTTAAGTGCGTTGGTTGCATTACTTGGAGGGTTAATAGCTTTTTTCTTATCAGCTCAAGTAGATTTGTTTAATTTTTTCTTTTTAGCGTTTTCTGGTGGTGGGTTTTTATACTTAGCAAGCACAGAACTCATGCCTGAACTGTTAAAAGAAAAAAACTTAAAGAGATCAATTATTCAAACATTGGTATTTTTATGTGGTGTCATCCTTATAATGACGTTAATTATTGCTCTACCACATGAATAAAATTAAAAAAATCTCAATTGTAATATTAATTTTTAATCTTTTTTTCTCTTTTGATATCTTTAAAATTTTTCAAATAAAGAGTTAAATAATTTCTCTCTTTTCTTTACTAAAAAGATTGAATTTTTATCAGAGCTTATTTCTATAAGCGGCATTTTTGGAAATGTCATATGTTTATATGAAAGCATTGGAAAAGAAAGCAGAAAAATACGATAAAGGAATAAATTACTTAACATTAGGACGCTTACCAAAAATTAAAACATATATTTCAGATAATTTAATACATAAGAATGAGAATGTGTTGGATATTGGCATGGGTACTGGAACATTCGCCATTCTATGTGCTAAAAAAAAAGCAAATGTTACCGGTATTGACTATTCAGAAAAAATGCTTGAGGTAGCAAAAAAAAACATTAAACAGGAAGGATTAACTGAGAGTATTCAAATTATTAAAATGCCGATTATTGAATTAGATGAACAATTTTCTGATAAATATTTTGATAAAATAACAGCTATTTTATCATTTAGCGAATTATACCAAGATGAGCAAGATTTTTGCTTGAATCAAATTAATAAAATCTTAAAAGATGATGGAGAATTTATTTTAGTTGATGAGGTTAAACCTAAGAAGGTTTGGAAGAAAATTGTGTATTTTTTTGTTAGAATTCCCTTAGTAATTATTACATATTTTAAATCACAATTAACCACTAACTATTTAAAAAACATAGAAAAAAGACTTGAAAGTCATAACTTTTCTTTAATTGAAGAAAAATATTTTTTATTAGATACTTTAAAATTAATTAGGTTGAAAAAAATGACCTAAAAATATAAGTAATATCATATATGAGAAAAATGAAGGTAAAAGAGTCAATAAAATTATTTTTAAGCTATTTCTTAAGATGGACTGGTTTTCCTGTAGAACCAACCTTTATAAAAATTGGAAATCCTACAAGTGAAAGTCCCGTTTTACTTACATGTAATTTTATTTTAACTGTAAAACGAGTTTTAAAGGCAATAAAAAATCTCGATTGTTATTTATTGATTGCTCCTTCCAGAGGAATCAATGTATGGTGTGGAGCGTGTGGAGATGATTTTCGCACCGATTCTGTTTTGTCAATTTTAAAAACCAGTGGAATTGACGATCTTGTGTCTCATAGAACTTTAATTTTACCTCAATTAAGTGCTCCTGGAATAGATCCCATCATCATTAAAACAAAGACCGGATGGAACGTAAAATTTGGGCCTGTATATGCTAAAGATATCCCTTCTTTTATAGAACAAAAATTCTATAAATCAGAGGCACAGAGAATAGTAAAATTTCCTCCCTCTAACAGGTTAGAAATGGCTACACTATATTTCTTTATTTTAATTCTTTTAGTTTCAACTATCTATTGGATTTCTGCTATCTTTTTACCAATTTTGAATTTAATTCTTTATTTAAATACAATTTTAATTTTTGTTATTATAATTTACGGTACTATGTTGATTTTGCCTAGTATTCCTACGAAAACAGGAAAAATAAAAGTATGGATCTATGAGGGGATAATTCTCCTTTTAATAGTTCTATTTAATCTATTTATCATATTTAATCTTCTTTATCTAATTTGGAACATAGTCTCTTCTCTTTTAATTACATTGGTTATGGCAGAAGATTTTCACGGATTAACTCCAATCTATAAAAGTGAATTAGGTGCAAAAACTTGGAAGAGAGGTAATGAGAAAATGAAATTTTTGTTTGGTGAATATAAATTACAACCATATGGTCAAATAATTATAAAGAGAGATATATGTATTTGATGCAAAGTGTGTATTGAAGTATGTCCCAGAAACTTATATGTATTTGATGAAAAAGATAAAAAAGTTGATTTAAGAAATCCTGAAAAATGTATAAATTGTAATGCTTGTGTTAAAAGATGTTTGGCTCAATGCCTTGAAATAAAATAAAATGATCTATAGTTTATAGTAAATTTAAAAGAAAAAAATCGTTTAAAATTCATAAATAATAATATCTAAATCAAGCGAGATTAAAATGAATAATGAAGAACTGCCGCGTCCTGGATCGGTAATGTTTAACTTTCATTATCAAGATGAAGAATCTATAAAAAAGACTTTAAAAAGATGGAAAAAATTGAATAAGTATTTAATGATCCCATTGTATAGAGTAAAGCTATTACCCCTATTAGGATTCGGCAAAATTTTTCTGATTTTAAAGACAAAAGGATGGAAAACAGGAAAAATGAGGAGAACTCCATTAGAATTTAGGCGATATGAAGGAACTATTGTTATCTTTGCTGCAAGAGGAGAGAATGCAACATGGATAAAAAATATGCGGACAAATCCAAACGATGTATCAGTAATGCGTGGGTTTCATCATTTTAAACCTCATATAGAATTTGCCTCTGATATAAACCAAAAACAAACAATTATGAAATGGTACGTATCGAAGTTTAGTAAGGCAGCAAAAGTACTATTTGGTTGGGACCCTAAAAAAGATAATCTCGAGACTACTGACTTCTCAAAATTATCAAATTTAATAACTATAGTCTTACTTCATAAAAACAATAATTAACTCATTTATTGCATGTAAGAATATAAGTCAATTGTTCTTTAGGAATAAAAGGTAAAATATTGGAAATTTTTTTAGATATCTAATGGAATATAAACCAGAGATCTATTATATATTAAATCTTTTATCAGATCAATAGAAAAATTGTCGCTCATGAGGGATTGTAACGAAATAAGATCCACTTTCAATATTCTTACGGAGTTCCATTAGACTAAAACCTAATCCATAACAAAAGAGTTTGTTGTTCGGAATAATTTTTATAAAAACTGCTCCTTTTTCCTGGTCACTTATATTACTTAATTGTTTTAAGTTCATTTTTAAAATTTTTGAACCATTTCTAAATGATTCTTGAGCCTCACTATCATTAAAAGGTACAATCTGCGCAGTGCCCTGGAATTGAACGCATGATGCTGGAACAAATCTTAAAATATGATGAGGAAAAGGTATTACAAAAGAAACAGAATTATTATTTTCGATATTCCTAACCTTCTTATAATTCCGGTCTGTTAGAATATATAAGGCAAATTTTGAATTAGAAGGCGCTACTCCATAGACAACTCCAGTGGAATGAGAATGACTGTTCTGATCAATCGTGCTAATTATTCCAAATGTTTTCTTTCTAATTTCATTTTCAATAAACTCAAAATTTGTTATTTTTTTCATTTTTATTAGTTTTTTACATTTAATTTCTATTAGAACGAATTTTCTTTATGACTTAATTATTGGTCTATTTTCACAAAATCCAATAATTAATAGAATGAGAATCAAACTACATGCTAAAAGTTCAAATGCACCAAAAGGTAGAAACATAATTGCAAGTATCATTGTAGTGATTAGACTTACAAAACCAATCCAAAAACCCCATAATAAATTTTTAAAAAGCCCTATTGTGGAAATAACTCGCATTAAGGTGAATGCCCAGAAAATGGGTGCTAAAGATAAAGGCTGAGATTCTAACAGCTGCTGTATAAGAAGGACATTAAATTTGAATATTAAAGAAAGATTGGGAATTATATTTAATACAATAAGGACAATCACAATGCTATCTAGTATTTCAAGAATAGCATATATCAACATTGAAATTGATGCTATAAATAAAAACTTATTATTCTTAATATTAAGGTGATCTTTTGAAGCTTTCATTGGTGAGTTTATATTATAATGTTGTTCTTTTTTAATCTCAATTATTAATATTTATGAATTCTTTTTTAATTTTGGAAATAACACCCCAGTTCGTTTTTTATATTCAATATGTTTTACACCAAAAATACTGAAATTCAAGAATTTATTCTCTTCCTAAAATGAATTTAAAAAATACACACCAACTTTTTATGTGAACAAAAAATGCGGGAGTTTTTTTTCTATATTCTTTATATGAATCTCCAAATCGATTAATTAATTCTTTTTCTTCCACAAAATGAATATGAATATACATCCCACCGTACAAGATCAGAAAGAATGCAATTGAATATAGAGTTAAATAAATAATCATTCCACCAAAGCAAATCAATAAAATCCCACTATATGTTGGATGCCGTAACACTGAGTAAATTTTATGATTTTGTAGTTCACTCTCTTCAGGGAAATAAAGGTAAGTAACCGTCATATAGTCAATACCAAAAGTTTCTATAGATCGAACGAACATCATCAAAGCCAATATGCAAATAAATACTCCTATAATGAAACGTATATATCCAAGAACTAGAGAAATTGGAGTAAGGTACGATGTTAATGGAATTATGAATATTGAGAAAGGAATCTGGGACCAGAAATTAAATTTCCATAGATAAAAGGGGGTTAAACTATGTACTACAATACTAAAGATAATGACAACACCTCCAAATCCCACAAGAAATATTTTTTGATATGATAATTGACCATACTTCGCTTTTAAACGATCTCGATGGTACCACATTTGATATACTAAAAATATAGCTATGGATCCCATCAGAACTACTCCCAAAACTGGAAATATGACAATTAAATATCCAAATACACCTACAACAGGAATTATGGTCGGTAATAGATCAAAATAGAATTGAATTATTAAACTAAGGGTAAAAACAGAAATACAATATATCGGTAAAATTATTATCCTTTTGCCAGAAAATTTCGGTATTCTTTCTAGAAATTTATCAATTCCTTTTAATTTCAAACTTTTCACTGATTCAATTATTTCTTCTTTATTTTTATTTTTGAAAAATACATCATGATTTAATTAGTTGAGTGATTTATTGTTAATTTATGAGTGATCGTGGAGAAAAAAGTTTTATTAAATTACCAAAATTTGCCGCTAAATTATATGATAAAATAATGCAATTAGGACCAATGAAGATTCAAAGAAGTCAAATTGCTGAAGTTTTATCACATCAGATAAATGAAGGCGCCTTTCTAGATGTTGGAACGGGACATGGCAGATTACTAATAGAAATTAATAAGTTGAATCCTAAAATTGAGTTATACGGGCTTGATATTTCAGAAAAGATGATTAATCTTGCGAAAACTAATCTTATAAATATAAAAGCTGATTTGCAAATAGGGAATATCACAAACACTAATTATCAGAGTAATTATTTTGACCTTATAACATGTACAGGAAGTTTTTATCTATGGAATGCTCCCATAGAGGGATTAAACGAGATCCATCGTATATTAAAGCCTAATAAAACTGCTATATTATTTGAGTCTCATAAAGAATATGATGAATCAAATCTTAAGGTAGAAATTAAAAAAAATCTTTTCAATGAGGGATTCTTTAATCGAAAATTAGTTCCATACTTTTTAAAAAAGCAGCTTAAGATGACATATGATATAAATGAACTTATAAATTTATTAAACAAATCTTTATTTAAAAAAAGTTTTTCTGTTAATAAAATTACTTTAGCAAATTTACCAATTTGGTTAAAAATTGAATTAAAAAAAGAATAATCTATATTGTTCTCAGTATAATAAAAAATTATATCAAAGGAAATCATGAAAAATGTGGTGAACAGATTCCACCTGTCATTAAAATTTGTATTTTGTATTAGAATTTAAAAAGATTAAATAATTGGTTTTTTACCAAAAAAACCAATAATAAGTAAAACTAAGATAATACAACAGAAAAATAACTCAATAAATCCAAATGGCATAAAAAGTAAAGTCATTATCATTGTAAGAATTAAACTAACAATACCAATATAAAATCCCCATATATAATTTTTAAAAATGCCGACTGTTGATAAAATTCGCAGAAGAGTAAAACTTAGGAAGAACGGTAAAAAAAATATAGGTTGATTTGTTAGAATTTGCCGAATTACAGGGATGATTATTCCTATATTAAGATAAAGATTTGGTGCGACATTTATAATTATTAAAAATAAAAAAATACAATCAGAAATTTCAATGAGAGAATAGATCATAAAACAAACTCCAGCACAAAATAAATACCAAATATCTCTGATATTATTACTAATAAATCGCTTTTTTGATGTATTTTTATTAGTATTCGTAGGTTTCATTATAAATCAAAGAAGAATGTTTAATTCTTTTATCTAGTTATTACTAATTCATTTTCTGAGTTTTGGAAATAATGCTCCCGTATTTTTTTGATATTCACGATATTTATCACCAAATCTTTTGATAAGATCTTTTTCCTCATAGTGTATCATAATCGGAATATAAATTATAATAAATAAAGAGGAAATTAATACTAAAAACCATGAATTAAACGCAAAGCTAAGGGAGATAAAAAGAGGAAATTCTCCTAACGATTGAGGATGTCGAATATATCTATAAATCCCCCCATACATTTCAGTATCTTTTGATGGACTAAGAGTCTCAGAGCCAGCAGCCTTTACCCCCAAATATAAAATAATACAACAGGGAATGAAAATACAAATTGCGATAATAATTCCAACCCAGATATTCGGACTTATTCTCCATGTACCTACTAAGGGTAGTGGAAACCAGATCCAAATTATTAAATTAATTACTGAGATTAATTCAAAAAGCCCCCCTATACTTCGAAATTTTTTACAATCATCCCACGCCTTTTCACCATATTTCTCTGTTCTCTTTACAGGTTGGATACTTGGTATGTATAGAATACCCATAATCAGACAAGAGATTATAAAAGAACTAAAATTTATTATTGCAATACTCATATTTAGAGAATCCATTTATAAACTTACCTTTCACATTTTTTATTAATTAACATGTATAAGAATTTCATAGTATTTAAAAATGGGTAATAGAGAAACCGAATTTTGAAAACATTTTCGAATAATACGAAAAATTTTGTATAAATTTAAAAATCTCGAGTTTTTAACTAAATTGAATACTCTAAGATATGAACACATTTAACGAAGATTTTTCTTTAGATCAATATTATTGCTAATTATGAATGCGTTTCAAATAGATAACAACTTGTTTGGCTTATTTAAATCTAAAAAGCGCATAAAAGTTCTTAATTTTTTTATGAATAACAGTGGATCATTTCACTTTAATGAGATCGCAAAACAATTGAAAATTATACCCTCTACTTTAGAGTATCATATTAAACAATTAGCAGACCTCGGATTAATTACTCACATAAATAATCAATATAAAAGTAATGCATATACTAAATTAATATGGAGCGCTTTTCACAATCTCACAAAATTAGAACCTCTAATCCCATTTCTAAAAACCCACAATCTACCTATAAATAATGCCAAATTATTGAATGATTTCTCTTTTTTGGAGTTAAAGGTTATCCCCGATATGATAACTCTACTTTCCTTAATGAAAAATAAATTTAAAAGAAATCTCTCAAGAATCCAACTTGCGGGAATTTTTAATCTTGAATTAGAAGAAAAAATGATGCGATTCAGCGAATTAGATTTTAAAATCGAAAAGATTGAAATTATTACAAATTACGAGAATTTTATTAATTTTCTTGATTATAAGAATTTTGAATATTTCTTATCATTTTCAAATTTAGAAAATATTAAGCTTTTTTTAATTGATGAATGCAATTTTTATATAGGTATTGTAGACGCAATAGGAGTACTTTTTTTACCAGATGTGAATAATGTTATAGATTTTCAGCAATGCTTAGTATTTGAAGGACCTAATAATATCCAATGGCTTAGAGAAACATTTCTATGGTTAAAAAATCAGTCAAAAAAAATTACATTAACTGAAAATTTAATAAAAGATAAATTTCTTTTCAAAACCTATTTAAATGAAATAGTAAAATCAAAATAAAGATATTAATATACAGGTTTATGAACCAGAATAGAATGACTATTTCAGAAGGTTTAGATAATATTATAGACAGAAGTAAAAAGATTAATAATTTCATTTCTTAATTAAATTAGAGATGGTTTATACAATATTTAGGAAGGTATTATCATAAGGGTCGCAAGTCGAGATTTATCTCTCGATTTATCTAAAAAATAAAATACTACAATTTGGAATATTCGAGTATTGAATCTTAAAGTAATTAAAACCTTAAATAAAAGAATCGTCTAATATCTCGATATGAAAAAACTTAGCATCATTCCATAGTTCACAAGTCTTATAAAGACCCCATAGATTTGTTCCATCCCAAGTTAGGCCAGAACATCCCGCTGCGACATCATATATCTGCCCAACGATATTTCCCTCCTTTGTCCAGGCGATAAGTTTATTGCCCTTGCTAGACCAGAAGTGTGTACCATTCCACGTGAAAGGACCAACCAAGTCAAGTGTCCCTATTGAGATTGTTCGACGTGTAGTTCCATTTTTATATAGTTCATATAAAAGCGTACCTTGCATGTTCGCAATGTAAAGATATGTCCCATCAGTGGCTAAACCGCTGCGACCACCCTTTTCACTTTCTGGGATGGTGAAGGAATTGTTGATAATGACATCAGTTCCATTGAATTTAAACTTAATAATTTTAAATTGAGATTGATCTTGGACCCAAAAAAACTCTCCATCAAAACACAGACCTCTTGGTCCCAAAATTTCAGAGGCATTCACAGGATATTGCGTGTAATTACCTAAAATAGGGTCAATCTTAATTAAATTACCGGTTTCCATTTTCCAGACATATCCATCAGCGTATTCCACAGCCCAACCGAATCCTAATCCTGTTCCTATTCTGCTGAGTATCTTTCGAGTTTCATCTTCCGAAGGATACACATACATGTACTGATCTTCGGGATCTCCAGGAGTATATCCCAAATCATGGTGCTTTACATCATCAAAATCAAGTTCTGGAATCAGAGCCGTTCCATTACCATAATCATTGTCGATGCTCACTATAGAAGCAGTTTCTACCAATTTTTTGAATGCGGTCTCATTTGTGAATCCATCGAACTTGTTTCTAATTATCGTGGCATTTGAGAATCCAGCAACATGTATTGCTATTGTTTCTGTTGAATTATAATTATAAAAATAATTCCCTTCAAGAGTTACGTTTGAATCAATTGTAATGAAGGGCACATGACCTCCAGCAAAAATATTATTACGTATTATTACATCATGATTATATTGCTCTATCGATATTTCGTGATATCCATTTTGGTATAACAAATTATATTCAATTAAGGGGGTTGAGTGTTCCATGTAAATTCCCTCTAAGTTTACCCAACGCACGATTGAATGGCTGATATTTACTTTAGAATAAAATTGGGCTATTCCCATTATGGAATATTCCACGATAACGTATTTAAATATTGAAGTATTTGACTGATATATTTCTATGCCTCCCCAATCACCATTAATTGGCGTTTCATCATCAACCGTAAACCATATTCGTTTTTCTGGCGTCCCAATTGCTTTTATAGTCCCTCCACTTATTAAGAAGCCTACAGTTTCTGTGCTTCTATAATCTCGGCTTGGTTTACATAAAATTTCCGTTCCTGGTAATATTGTCAATGTAATATTACTGGGGACTATAACACTCTCACTCACAAAAATGGCTCCAGACCAAGTTTCATCTTCAGTTAAAATACCCCCTTTGAATACAGGTTCCTCTCTTTCATCTGGGATAATTAGGAAATAAATTAAAAATGATGTTCCTATAACAGCGATGATTATAGTCAAAGCAATAATTTTTTTTCTTTCAAACATTGCATTTTTCTTTTTAATTTAATTAGATTTAATGTGATTAGCGTTAATAACAATAATACACTTTAATAAGTATTTATTTATGAATTAATCTTGAAAATATAAATTCTTTTATTTTTATATTTCGGATTTATTCTATCATTCTTCTGAATCTCCTAACCCCATAACATAAATAGGGCGTTTAAATCAACTCTGTCAATTATACGTATTTTCTTGGCAAATTTCAGCAGAAAATTTTTCCTCTTTAATTATGGAAACTTAAGTGTTTTAAGAGATTACATCAATTAATATAATAAAAGTTAAAGGGTATTAATATGGAATTTGAAACAATAATTTATGAGAATATCAAAAAAATTGGGTATATAACATTAAATAGACCCGAAAAACATAATGCATTGAATTTTCAACTACTGGATGATTTAGATGCGGTACTTGATTATGCTGAAGCGGATGATAAAGCAAGAGTAGTTGTGCTAAAAGCAAATGGAAAAAGTTTCTGCTCTGGTTTTGATCTTAAGGAATCATATTACATGAAAGTACCAGACGGAGGATGGAAATATAAAAACTCGTACGAAATCCTAAACAAAAAGATTTATGCAAAATATCCGCGCATATTTGATTTTCCTAAACCTACAATTGCGCAAGTTCACGGTTATTGTACCGATGCGGGATGTTACCTTCAACTTCTGTGTGATATCTCGGTGGCGGCAGATGATGCAATCTTCGGACACCCCGCTCAGAAATGGGGTGGCGCTCAAAGTATGCCTCTCTGGCAATTTTATTTAGGAGTTAAAAAGGCTCGATATCTTTTAATGACTGGTAGAACAATCACAGGAAAAGAAGCAGAACAAATAGGCTTAGTTAGTATAAGTGTCCCACGAGAAAAATTAGAAGAAGAAGTAAATAAGATTGCAACTGAAATTGCTCAAATACGCCCTGATGGTGTTTTACATAACAAAATCTGTATGAATACAGATTTACGAATGAGAGGAATTGACGCATTATTCGATTATTATGGTCAGATGAATCGTTTTAGTCGATTCGTGTTATAATACAATTTTAAAAAGAATACAGAATTTGGGAAAGAAACTCT
>CAYNEU010000685.1:0-9278 GCA_964396275.1 uncultured archaeon
ATTCTCTTGGAGCATCATATAGTTTTCCTCCTAAACGCCCTAAACGGCATGAGTCGTGATATGTAACCTTGAAATTAACATCTTGAGGGAACTTAAAATTCTCAAGAATTTTTTCTTTCAAAAAATACTCTGAAAAATGTAAAACTTCAAAATCAAAATCTTTTATAACTTTTGGGTAATCAAATTTCCAAATTCTATATCCTTCAGCACAACTAACTATAATTTTTTTAACCCCAGCATCTCTGTATAATTTAACATTGTATTCAGCAAGTTTCTTAAAGGTTTCAATATCTCCCATACCCCATAAGACATCGTGTCCACAACATTTTTCATTTAAAACAACTGGTTCGATCCCATACTCATTAAGAATTCCAACTATAGTTTTGGGTATACTTAAATATTTTATATCCAATTTATAGAAAATATCTTCCATTAAAGGTAAACATCCTATAAAATATGCAATTTCACCTGAAACTCTTGTTCTTAAATGAGATTCACTTAAAAAATCTAATTTATCAGGTTGAAATTGGTCTTTTGCCATAATCTTTGAAATTAATGGAAAAGTTTCATCATGAGTTTCACATTTAGCAATCTTATCTAATTCTGAATTATTCTTACTTGATATTTTTCTTAATTCTAAAATTAATTCAGGTATTCTTACACCCTCATTTTCTCGAGTCATAGGACAGTAAATTGAACATTGACCACAAGTTAGGCAATTCCAAATATTATTCTTTGCTATAACCTCTTCTAATGTTGAGAATATTAAATCTGCAATAAAATTCCTAGGAAAAAAGAGGTCTAAATGAGATAATGGGCATACATTAACACATCGATTACAACTATAACAATATTTAGAAAAAGAACTTACGTTTTTGATTATTTCTTCTGAACCTAACATATTTATTTCCCCAAATTCGTATTATAAATACTCATTTTCCATTATCGAAATAATAAAAACACATTTAGAAAATTAATACCCACTAGGTACTTTATGTCTATAATTGTAATAGTCATTTTCAATTTTAGCCCCACAATTAGGACAAAAGTCCTCCTTCTCTTTTTGTTCTATAAATGCTTATATCTCTTCCCGATGTTTTATAATTAATTTTTATTTTTTCAAGAATTTCTTTTCTTTTATTATATAAATCTTAGATTCTGAATAGCTATATAGTTAAAACAAATTTTGTCAATTTAGGCAAATATTTGTAGAATATTAACAATCCCGAGTGTTTACATAAAAATTGTATTTTTTTTAAAATCATCCATCATTATGATTAGAAAGGTAATCAAAATATAAAAATATTAACTTTAATTTTGAATATCAGAATTTAATAATTAGGAAAAACTAAAGACAGAGCAGATATTGGATCAATTTATCGATAATCAGTATTCATAACCAATATTTTTAATAAATGTTATTCATAGTTTTCTATAATGTTGATTATGAGTTTCATTAATTTTGTGTCAATTCTCTTATATTATTAAAGAAATTTCACCTAATTTGAAATCTCTCTATTAAATTATTTTCGTAAATAACAATATTCTTTGGAATTTTTTATCGATTTTCTAAGTTTTAGAAAAACAAAATTTTCATATCATATGATAAAAATAATTTTCAAATTAGATTCAAATATTATTATTGAAATTGAAAAATAGGCTCAAAAATTAGTTTTATTCATGAATAAAAAATCCGTAAAAAAAAAGTTTTGACAATTTTAATTGTCAAATTGATTAAAATTATCCTTATCAAATTATTTAAATCTAATTTAAATCATAATTTAAATAGAATAAATACAACTCTTTATAAGGTTGTATAGGAAAGCAGAAATAAGAAAGGTTGTTAATTTAATAAAAAAGCTCTACAATTAATTAAATTCAAAGGTGAATATTAAAAATGGAAGTATTGGAATTAAAACCAGTAAAAAACAAGAAGATTATTGTGTACATGTCTTCTAAAGAGAATGCTAAATATTTTCAGAATGTAGATCATTCCAAATTAGTTGAATTCTTGAAAAAGAATAATATTGATTTTGTAACAGTAGATTTTCAAGTTGATATGAAAGAATTTAGTAAAACTCCTTTTGCTCAGACACTGAATGAACTAAACATTCCATATTTTCAAGTAGATATTCCTGATTACGCGATGGGATATTTATACCACGAAATTATTGAGAAACAGGAATTCCAAAATGAATTATTTGAAGAATATGAAAGTATGGAGGATAAAGACTCTTATAAGGGTTTAAGTTTAAAAAATTGGATCGATATGTTGGGAGAAGAAATTCAAGAAAGGGAAATATTTCTTAGTTTAAAGTTAAGGCCTCAATGGATTGTTAAGAAAATGTTGGATTTAGCAAAATCTTTTAAAAAAGAAATAACTATATTCGTTCATTTTGTTCAAGAGGATATATGTGAAGATATTTGTCCACAAGTAGTTGAAAATCTGAGAGAATTAGGCGTAAAAGTAATATCTTATAATAAGAAACATACTATCCAAAAAATAATATTTTAAAAAAAAGAGGGGGTAATAAATGCCGGAAGTTTTAGAATTAAAACCGTTAAAAAATAAAAATTTAAAATTGATATTGATAGAGAGTGAATTTCCTATCGATTGGTGGTTTGACGTTCCTAAGGATTTAAAGGAAGATCTTTTTTGGAATCTTCGATTAATTTCTAGGGAATATCTTCAATTAATTGATTCTTTAATTGAAAAATACAAGCCTAACATTGTTTTAGAAGAAAGGCCAAATTTTTGGAATGAGGCAACTAATTCAAATGATCCTTTAAAAACACTATTTGAAATGCGAAATATTTTATTCAAACATGCTGATATTTCTGATAATGCTGAATTATATCTTTCCGCCGCATTAGAAGAACATAGAACAACGATTAAAAATCTTGAGAAAAGAATCAGTGAAATTGTGAAAGATAAAAGAAGTATTCCTGAAAACGATGATATTTTCCAGCGAATTGTTTTATGGAAAGCATATTTGCAGCAAGATTATGATCTTCAAGAAGAAGAAGTAAGGTATAAAGTTCGAGAAGCATGGATGATGATGAAAATTTTAAATTTTGCAAGGGAAATAGAAGGGAAGAAATTGAAAGCTATATTTATATGTGATGTTCGACATTTCAATGGACTTGAGAAACTTTCAGAAGAGTTAGGTATTGAAATTGAACAAGTGAAAATAAAAAGGGCAATTAAAACAAGTGAAGTTGAACAAGTATTTGAAAAGGATTTAGAAGTTAATTTTTCATAGAATGCATTTTTTTATTATATTTATAAACATTTAATAAAAGAGAGATGAGAAAAATGGTTAATAGAGAGGTTGAAAGTATTCTAGGAAAGAAATCAATTATAGAATTAACACCTATAATCATCAAAAAGAAAGACACATCAGATAAAATTTGTTATTTCTTTGATACGGATGATAATGCTTCTCCTTTTGATATAAATATGGCATATGATGCAGGATTTGATATCGTTATACCAATAAGTAAAATAAAAGCAGAATATGTTTCTAAATTGGTGCAAGATGCAATTTTTTCACGTAAACCAAATGCACCTACCACCTTTTTTATAGGGGGCTCAGATGTTAAGGAAGGTGAAAAGATTGCTAAAGCAGTTATAAAGTCCTTAGTGCCTCCTTTTGAGTGTCCTGTTATTATAGATCCCAGAGGATCTCATACTACTGCTTCAGCTGTTGTTGCTATGACTTTAGATATTGCTAATAAAAAGCATGGAATCAAAAGTTTTAAGGGTAAAAAAGTAGTGATTTTTGGAGCTGGTCCAGTTGGTCGAATAGCAGCAATTTTAGCTGCTAAAATAGGATGTGATACGTATTTAGTGGAAACATGGGAGAAATCCAGTGAGGATTTTATAAGAAAACTAGCAAAGGAACTTACTGAAGAAGCTGGAGAGGGCATCACAGAGATTAATGGTGTATTTGCTCCTTTACTTGAAAATAGATTTAATATTGTAAAAGATGCTGATATTATATGGTCTCTGGCTGCTGCAGGTATTGAAATTTTAACTGAAGAATGGATGAAAAAGTTACCTAACAAAAAAATCGTTGTAGACATTAATTTAGTTCCACCATACGGCATTGAAGGAATTAAGCCAAAACATAAAAATGAGGAGATTTATCCTGGAATTTTTGGAATTGGTGCATTAGCTTTAGGACGTCTAAAAACGAATTCAGAAAGTCAAATCTTAAAAGAAGCAGCAAATACAAAGGGGCTAAAATTATTTGACTATAAATATGCTTTTGAAGTCGCCAAGGAACTTCTTAAAAAATAGAAAAATTAAAAATTAGAATAACTTCTTTTTTTTACTAATTTAATTTATAATAGCTTTAATTAAATCAATAGGACGGAAATTTATATGAGGATAGAATCAGAACAAAAATTAAGAATTAAAGATGCTTTTAAAGAGGATGCTGGTAGGGGTATAATAAGAATAGATCTTGATATAATAGACAAATTGAATTTAAAAGTAGGTGATGTCATCAGAATTTCTCATCCTTTTCTAAATAAAAAGACTGCTGCTTTATTATCCTCAGGAAGAATTGAAGATAAAGGAAAGCAAATAATTAGAATGGATCCTTCTTTAAGAAGAAATTTAAGTGCATCTATTGATGATTTAGTGGAAATTAAAAAAATCGAGGCACATTTAGCTGAAACTATTACATTTACTGGTCTAAATCATTCTTTAATCCCTCGTGATCCTCAAGCATTAGCAAGGAAGTTAGAGAAAAGAGTGGTTACAATGGGAGATAGTTTAAGTTTTTACGCAATGGGGCATAGAATTGATCTGGTTGTTGTTAACTATACTCCTGCAGAAGAAGCAGTTAAAATTAATCTTAATACAAAAATAGCTTTTACAGAACAATCCCAAGATTTTGTTGAAGTTAAAAAAACAATTGTAAAATATGAAGGAATAAGTGATATAGAAAAAAAATTACAAAAAATACGTGAAAAAGTAACTTATGAAGATATCGGAGGTTTAGAAGATACAATCCAAAAGATTAGAGAAATTATTGAACTCCCAATAAGACATCCAGAGCTTTTTGAAAAAATAGGAATCGAACCGCCTAAGGGAGTATTATTACATGGACCACCTGGAACAGGAAAGACATTATTAGCAAAAGCAGTTGCTTCTGAAACCGATGCTTATTTTATTAGTATTAGTGGTCCTGAAATTACGAGTAAATTTTTTGGTCAAAGTGAAGAGAATCTAAGGAAGATATTTGAAGAAGGTAAAGAAAATGCGCCCTCAATAATCTTTCTTGATGAGTTGGATTCGATTGCACCAAAAAGAGATGAAGGTAAAAATCAAGTTGAATCTAGAATTGTGGCTCAATTGCTTTCTCTTATGGATGGTTTAAAAGGGAGAGGAGAGGTAATTGTAATAGGAGCCACAAATAAAGTAAATAATATTGATATTGCATTAAGGAGACCAGGAAGATTTGACAGAGAAATTGAAATTAATGTTCCAGATATTAATGGAAGATATGAAATCTTATTAATCCATACTAGGGGAATGCCATTAGATAATGATATAAATCTAAAATTGATAGCTGAAAAAACTCATGGATTTGTTGGAGCAGATATTAAATCTCTTTGTAAAGAATCTGCTATATTCGCAATACGAGAAATTATTCCTAAAATTGACTTAGATAAACCAATCCCAGAAGGAATTCTAAATCAGCTTAAGATTAAAATGAGCCATTTTATTGAAGCTTTAAATAATATTGACCCCTCTGCTTTAAGGGAAGTGTTGTTTACGCATCCTAATGAAGTATGGAATGACATTGGTGGGTTAGAGGATGCTAAACAACAATTGAAAGAAATAGTTGAATGGCCATTAAAATATCCTGGGTTTTATAAACATATGAAATCTAAGCCCCCTAATGGTATTTTAATGTATGGACTTCCAGGCACAGGAAAGACGTTAATAGCTAAAGCTCTTGCTCATGAAACTGAGATTAATTTTATCTCCGTCAAAGGTCCTGAATTTTTATCAAAATGGGTGGGTGAAAGTGCTAAAACTGTACGAGAGACTTTTCGGAAAGCAAGGTTGGCGGCACCGTGTATTATTTTCTTTGATGAAATAGACGCGATTGCTTCTAAACGCTCAGAATCTTCCGGTTCTAAAGTAATCGATCAGGTTGTTGCACAACTTCTAACTGAAATAGATGGTTTAGAAGAATTAAATAATGTTGTTTTAATTGCAGCTACAAATAGACCTGATTTGCTTGATCCTGCTTTATTAAGATCAGGCAGATTTGGCAGACATATTGAAATTCCATTGCCAGATAAAAACTCACGTATACAAATATTCAAAATTCATCTAAATAACCGTCCCATTGATGATAATGTTGTCATTGAATTATTAGCTGAGGAGTTGGAAGGATATACGGGCGCTGATATAAAAGCAATATGTGAGGAGGCTACAATTTTAGCAATTCGAAAAGGAGTCTTTCAAGTTGACATTGATGTATCTAATCCTGACTCTTATTCTAATGTTAAAATTTCTCAAAAAGATTTTGAAGAAGCTATAAAAAAAATAAAAAATGGAGCAGATAAGGCAAATAAATCTTATAGGGAATCTATTAAAGAATTACCAGAAGACATTTATAGATAAATGATTCTTGAAAAATTCAATATTCATTTTTCTGTTTTTAATATAATATTACATATATTTATTGGTCATATGTAAGTTATCTAAAAGAGATATAACAATTTCTTTATTTTAAATTATTTTTTCTTATTATTACTTTAAAATGTAAAAGCTAGAGTTTCCATATTTAATTCTATTATTGATAAAAGAAGACGTTAACAATTACTCCTCGAAATAAATTTCAAAATATCCACATTTGGAACATACATATGTTTTAACATTAGGTGCTTTACGTCTGTAAATATAGTCGGAATTTTTTAAAGGTGCCTTACACCTACTACATATTTCTTGAGACTCTTCCTTTTCTATTAACGTGTATTTATCACTCCTTTTTTTGACATAAAACATGTTATTTTCAGAGATTGTATACATAATTTTAACACTATTGTGAATTTTAGAAAAATATTTTTTTGAAAAGATCTATCTCTATTATAAGTAAGGTAAACTGAATATAAAAATCCTCACTTTTATTTAATTTTTTTCTTAATATCATTGACTGAAAGTGATATTGTAAATATGGATAATCGATAGTTTTTGGTCTAATAGTAAGAATATAGGATGGTTTTAGAAACTATGATGATCGATATGAATAATTTTAGTTCAATATTATATTTTTTTTTAACGATTTTTTTAAAATACATAAAATATTTTATAGATTTTTATTGCTTTATTAATTAATCTCTGACAAGTTTGTCTATACTCTAACAACAGTAAATCCTTAATTATAATTATGCTTTTAAACAAACTAAAAAGGTATTATTCAGGATGAAATAAAAATCTCTATTTTTTTTTATTATTAATTAAAAAAAATCTTTGATTCTTGGAAGTACTGAGCTTGACATTAATTTTTATTACGCTCTTTATATTATAATGAAGAATTTTTGAATATTAGGTTTTTCAAACTAAATCTTCAATATATTAATTTTTAAAATTAATATATTATATGCCATTATTTTAGAATTGTTATATCTAGATGGATCATTTATATGTCTGGTTTAATATTAATTATATGGCATTATTGAAAATTTAATTATTAAAATTGATAATATTACAAAAATTCTAAAATGTAAAGATGAAAAAATGATAACAAAGGAGATAATAAAGGATTATTTTCACTGTGATATTTCAGAATTTGGATTCCAAGATTTAAATGATTTGGTTATAAGTAAAAATATCTGTGTATTATGTGGAGCCTGTATGTCAATTTGTCCCCGCATTTGTATAAATCAAAATAAACCTTCACTCCAAGATTATGATCCAGAGTGTTCCTTATGTTATAAATATTGTGCAAGAACTTATTTTCCAGAAAAGCTATTTGAGAAGGAAATCTTTACAGGAAATTATAATAAGGATCCTTTAATTGGTAATTTTCAAAAAATAATTGCTGCCAAAAGTACAAATGATGCTATCTTAAATTTAGGGCAAAATGGTGGGATTGTATCTACACTACTTATCCATGCTTTAAATAAAGGGTTAATTGATGGTGCACTCATTACTGGCAAAGATGAAGATTGGAACCCCAAACCTATTATTGCTAGAACATCAAAAGAGATATTAAAGGCAGCAGGCTCTATATATGCATTAGCCCCAACACTACTGACATACAACGATGCTATTAATAAATACAAATTAAAAAGACTTGCGTTTGTAGGTATGCCATGTCAAATTCAAGCAGTACGAAAACTTCAATTCTTTCCTCCACTTTCAGATGAATTTGGGAAATTTACCCTAATAATTGGACTATTTTGTACATCAAATTATTCCTATGATTCAATGAAAGAAATAATTCAAAAAGAAATTAAAGTGTCTATGAATCAAGTAAAAAAACTTGACGTTTCACATGGTAAGTTCCGTGTTTATACAAAAGATGGAATGCTTAAAGAAATTCCAATGAACAAAATAAAGAATTATATTTGGGAAAGCTGCCAATATTGTAAAGATTATACTGCTGAATTTTCAGATATATCTATAGGAAGTATTGGTTCTCAAGAAAAGACATGGAATAGTGTAATCATTCGGTCTGATGTTGGTATGAATATTTTTAATGATACTTTAAAATCTAAGAAAATAATAACTAGCGATCAGATAGATATTTCAAAAATTATGGATGCTTCTTTGAGAAAGAGATTAAAGGTTGCAAAGTTAGATGAAAAAGTCATATCTGCTTTACAATTATTTAATGTTCCTGAACTTGAAGCAAAAACTTATGTCACACTTCTTTCTTTAGAAAATGCTGATTTATCCATGCTCAGTGCTGTAATGAAAAGAGAACCTAGTGAAATTAAACCTGCTCTTAATTTTCTAAAACAAAAAAAATGGATATCTTCAATAGATGAATTTTATAAACCAAATAATCCCATCAATGTATTCAAAGAAGAAATTCAAAATTTAAAAGAAACATTTGAAAATAATTTAAAAAAATTTAAATTAGGATCATTCAAGGAGTTAGAAACAATTTATATAAAAAACAATCTCAAATATATCAAAAATAATATACTTCTAGATGATTTCTTCTAAAAGATCAGAACTTTGAATAATGAATAAAAATAAAACCAAATCAAAATCCCTTTTTTTTAATATTAAATCTGAAAAC
>CAYNEU010000686.1:0-6694 GCA_964396275.1 uncultured archaeon
CATATTCACCGGGTTCAAATTTGCCTTTACTAAATATTTCCTCTTTTGAAATTTGAAGTTCCTTAGCACAAGGAGGATGAGTAATTAAATGAATTCCACTCCAAAAAATTTCAGCTTCTTTGTCAAAATTGAATTTTGTACGAACATTTAACTTATCCCCGATAAAGACAGAACCATTGTTTAAATCAGTTAACTCTAATTTTACCAAGTCCAGACAGATAATGATGTTTCATTCTATTAATTTTATAAAAAGATAGAATTTTATAAAAACTTTTTATTATTAGATAAGAAATATGGAAATAACCAGTCTCTCTTTTTATAGATAATTCATTATCCAAGAATGTCAATTTTTTTATTTGAATTAAGAATCTAAATAAAAAATAATTTGAATCACTTTTAATTATACCATTTAAGTTTAAATATCATTATAGAGCAAAGTTATGAATAACAGATTGGATGAAAAAATCCAAGCAATTCTGTTCGATTTAGATGGAACATTATTAGACGTTGATTTAGATAAATTTATATCCAATTATTTAAAATTATTAGCCCAAAGTGTAGCCCATATCGTACCGTCAAGAAAATTCATTTCAAAAATACAAAAAGCATCTAGAGCTGTGGAAGAAAATAATGGATATACTACCAATGAAGAAGTATATGCTAATGTATTTTTTCCGTTGGAAGGTCATACTCGTGAAGTAATTGAACCATTCTTTGATAAATTTTATGAACAAGATTTTTCCAAACTACGTCAATATACTCGAAAGAAACCTGAAGCAAGATCTGTTGTTCAAACTGCTTTCGATAAGGGCTATGATGTTGTTATTGCTACAACACCGATACTTCCGGCAACCGCAATCGAACAACGTTTAGAATGGGCTGGTGTAGCCGATTTTCCTTACCGTTTAATTACAACTATCGAGAATAGTAATGCTACCAAATCTTTAACACACTTGCTTTATTACGAGCAAATCTTGGATAAAATTGGATACCCTCCGGATGCTTGTTTAATGGTAGGAGATGATGAAAAAGACATGATTGCTGCCAGTCTTAATATGCAAACTTTTTTCATTGAAGGCAAAAAAACAGAATTTGCTAATCATATACCAGAACCCACATATAGAGGATCTTTAGCGGACTTAAAACCTTTACTTTAATAATGTTGGGTTAGATTAGTGTTTTTTCCATGTATAAGCTAACTTACTCATATTATAGATGGGTGGTGGAGGATCCTCTATTAACAATTTTCCAAGACACTTTGCACACAAATAAACTTCTTTGTTCTTATCCGTGAAAAAACACATGTACAAATTTTCTTGATGAAGGCATCCTTCGCACCTCATATTTCAACTTACGATCTTGTACACAAGAATAAAAATATTATTATTAAATTCGAAATAAACGTTTGTTTAAAATTAAACATTAAAGTATAATATATAAAAGTTAAGCATAAATACTGAAACTCTTATACATTTTATTATAAAAATTTAATATCAAATTTTCGAATAATATTAATACCATTTTAAGGGGTAGATTTTGATTGAATGAAGTTGTATTTTTCAGTCTTACTATTATGCTTTTTATACGTTCAATTGGATTGGGAACCAGTATTAATTTTTATTATGATTTTAGGAAAAATATCTATTTTTATTTTGTCTTTGGGTGGATTTTTGCAATCATTGGCAATATTTTCCCTCTAATATTTAATTTTATTAAGAATACTCTTTTTTTGGAATTTACTTTAGTATTGAACGCTCTCTTAATCTCACTTAGTATGATCTTTTTAATGGTTGGTGTATTTTCATATTTCCTTAAAATAAATGTTTTGTATTTTCTCTAATTTATTATATAGAGAACCTCTTTTAATTAAAGATTCTAATACTATCTAAATGACTCTTTGTATAATAATTATGAAATTAATAGATTTCTTTAAAAAAATAATGTGTAATAACTTTATAAGTAAAAATAATAGAATTTTAATAATTGATACTAAACCTTGATATGGTTTTTTAAAGAATAAAACTATACTTTTTAAATCTTTAGGTAGAGATATAATTAGGTTTATTTTTTTTTTAAGTGGTTTAATATTAGAAATGATCAACACCGTATCAATATTTTTGCTCGGAGCGCTAAATATCTCAAAAAGAAGAGGTTTAGCTTTTTAATTTATCTTTCAATAATTACTTTCCCTATTACTTCATTTGTTTTATATTTTCAACTCTTTTTGGTTAATGAAATGATTTTTAGAATTTTCATAATAGAACTATGTTTTGGTTTAATCTTTTTTCCTCCAATTTTTCTGATTAGTTGGTTCTTGAGGAAAACCAGATATCAATTTGATTTAGTTATGATCCTTTCAGGAATATGTGCATATGGTGCCTATCTTGCTGATTTAATGACAAAATCTACCCCGAATTGGGGCCCTTTAAAGCACAATATTCCGTTTATTATAGGATTCATTATCCTCGGATTACTTAATATCATATCATTATTACATATTACAAGTTCTTTGACTAAGAAAAGAATTTTAAATCCTCTTTATCAAGCATTAAAACAAAAGAATAAAATAGAAAAGAAACTTCGAAAACAAAAAAGAGAATTAAGCCACTTCGCTCATATGATGGCACACGACCTAAGAAGTAATTTAACATCTATAAAAGGATTTGCCCAATTAATGTCCAACGATTCTGATAATAAAATTTCCCATATTATCTTAAATAAAATCCAACAGATCCAAAATTTGCTTGAAACTTCACTGCAATTGGCGGATTCTGGAAAAGTAATTGACAATCCAGAATTAGTTGATCTAAATGATCTTACTAAAGAAATTGCAAAATCTATCCTCCCAAAGCATATTGATCTGAAAATTGATGGATTACCAAAAGTATCTGCTGATAAAAATCGCTTATACCAAGTACTGAAAAACATACTAGAAAATGCTTTTATCCATGGTAATCCAAAAACAATAAAAATATATTCTCATCTCAAAAACATTTCCCATTTAGTATTTATAGAAAATGATGGTGAACCGATTTCAAAAGAAATTATAGAAAACTTTCATAATTCAAATTTTTCGATAGACTTTAGTAATAAACACATTGGATTAAAAATTGTAAAACGCATTATTGAAGCTCATAATTGGAAAATTAAAATTAAAGATCAGCCTTATACAACTTTTATAATCAAGATTCCTACTTCTGATTCTAACGTTTACTAAGTAATTTAAATTTATTGTAAATTTATCCTAAATATAAGTTTTAAGCAATTTCATTAATTTCCTTATATCTAAAACAGTCAATTACATGATCATTTACCATCCCGACTGCTTGCATAAAAGCATAACAAATAGTTGGACCAATAAATTTAAACCCTCTTTTTTTCAAATCTTTACTCATTTGTTCTGAGTATTCGGTCTTGGATGGTAATTCTGAAAGCTCTTTGAATTTATTATCAATTGTTTTATAATTAACAAATTTCCAGATATATTTATTAAAGGAACCGAATTCTTTTTGAACCTTTAATAAAGCTCTAGCGTTTTCAATTACAGCTTCAATTTTCCGTCTATTTCTTATAATACCTTCATTATTCATTAATTTCTCAACATTTTGCTCATTGTATTTTGCGATTTTATTGTAATCAAAATTATCAAATGCGTTTCTGAAATGTTCACGTTTCCGCAATATTGTACTCCAACTTAAACCCGCTTGAGCACCTTCCAGTATTAAAAATTCAAAAAGAAGCCGATCATCATGAATGGGAGTACTCCATTCTTTATCATGATATTCTATCATCTGTGGGTCGTTACTAGCCCACGCACATCTTTTTACTATTCTCATCACTTTTTTTAATCTAATTAATATATTTCAGAGATTTGAGTAATTCAACGAGCTTTTTTCTAGAAATCATTAGAAAAAAAAAAATTATTTATTGATACGCTTTATTAGTATTTTCTGTAATTGCATCCAGTACTTTTGGCCACACTTCTATTGG
Source organism: uncultured archaeon (assembly GCA_964396275.1). Taxonomy (GTDB): domain Archaea; phylum Asgardarchaeota; class Lokiarchaeia; order Sigyniarchaeales; family SOKP01; genus Loki-b32. The sequence continues at coordinate 3,991 of CAYNEU010000686.1, forward strand.
TAGACTATGCCCCATTCCTTCGATAATGAGTAATTCTGCTCCTGGTATTGCATCAGCAGTATCTTTTCCTCCATCAACGGTCATGAGAGGATCAGCATCTCCATGAATTACAAGTGTGGGGGCTCTTACAGATGCTAGAGCTTGCTTGCGATTACCACTGGCTAATATTGCTGCTAATTGACGTGAATAACCTGGACGATAGTTTGAACGATCATATGCGGCTATAACAGACTTACGCGCTCTTTCTTCATCAAAAGGATAACCATCACCATGACAAATTCGCAAACTATTCACTCCATGCTCAATAATTGCTTCACGTCCGCTGGGAACAGGTTGAATTAATACTTTCATTGCTTCTGGTTTTGGACGTGGTAAATCGGGATTACCTGTACTACTCATTATGGATGTAAGAGATAAAACACGAGAAGGATGTCTATACGCAACCGTTTGAGCAATCATCCCCCCCATAGATGCTCCACAGATATGAGCTTTATCAATATTTAAAGCATCAAGAAGGCCAACTGCATCATCAGCCATGTCATTTAAAGTATATACTGATTCAATCTGTTCTCCTTTGGCTACTTGCATATATATTTTCATAAGATCTGGTTCACCTGCTTCATCAAATTTAGTGGATAACCCAACATCTCTATTATCGAATCGGATTATGTAAAATCCATGTTCCACAAATTTTTCTAATAATTCTTCTTCCCATCTGATCATCTGAGCACCAAGACCCATAATTAGTAATAAAGGTTTTGAAGAAGAATCTCCTAATGTATCATACTCGATCTCAATATTATTAGCATTAACTCTTGGCATTATTTTTTTCTCTTTTTTAAATTTAATTTACTTTAATATCTATATACTTTTATAAGTTATGAATAAACTTAGGAACTTAAAAAAAGATAAAAAGAAAATTAGTTTTATTGAAATCTCCTCTTAATGATAAACTACATTTAACTCCTTCGACATTATGAGTAAATCAAATAATATATTTATTAAGTATGTTTTTTATTAATTTATTATGCAAATATCCTTTGATAAAGTTGCTGACGTATTATATCTACAATTCTCTCGTGAGAAAGTAAAAGACTCTGAAGAGATTAAAGAAGGAATTGTAATCGATTATGGAAAGCACGATAATATTATTGGAATCGAGATTCTGAACTACTCACAACGAAAAATTAATCTTAATGAAATTGTTCAGATGGATGTTGATGAAATAATACCCGTGATCGCTCAATGGTTATAATATTCACTAAACATGCTTTACAACAAATAAAGCTTCGCGAAATTGACAGAACTAAAATTATAATTACCATGAATTCACCTGATAAATTAACACAGGATAGATATGGAAATAATATTGCTCAAAAGAAATTCGAAAATTATCTTCTAAGAGTTTTCTATACAATTAAAGAAGATATAAGAACAATTATTACTGCTTATAAAACATCAAAATTTGAAAAATATATAGATGATTCAGGCAAATCTTCAGACATTGAAAATTCAAAAAATATACCAAGAAAGAGTCTATAAATTAAATAAACAAATATTAGAGAATTTCAAAAATCATGAAAGGAAAAAAAGATATAAAGAAAATTAATTTTATTAAAATTTCCTAAATTAATCTGTGTGTGCGGATATAATTAAATCAGCAAAGAGTTTCATATCATTAAGTAACATATTTAATTTATCTTGAGAATCTCTGTCTAATTCTCCTGACTTCATCACCAAAACAGAAATGATGTATTTGAAAATGTGAAGCTCAATTTCTTTACCATCACCATCTCGACCACCAAATTTCGCAGAATCTGACATAAATATATTTTCTCGCACTGTATTACACGCATTAATGAAATCTCTTAAGTCTCCCCTTAATGTTAAACCACTACTAACACCTTGGACATTATGAACTATGACATTGCCAGAAATATCAGCGATTATAACTTTTGCTTTGATTTCATCAAGTTGCTTTTCAGCTTTTTCCACATGAGCCTTTAGCTCTGCATATTCTGAAATTAAAACATCTCTGAAAACTTTTGCTAATTTGTCTTCTTCATAAATACTTGTGAGCATATAATCAAAATCATAATCTTTAAAGAGATCTAGGAAGAGATCTTTTGCTTTCTTAACGTTTGTATCAAGAAGTTCTTTCTGAAAACTTTCAGTATCATACTTATGAAAGAACAAGAAAATCTTTGGTTTTTCATTCATCTTACGATAAATATCCAATAGATTTATAAAATAATCCTTTGCTTCTTGAAATGTATTTGGGTCATGTAAATCGACTATAGGTATAAGAATGTCTGTTCCACGAAAGACTTCTGGCTTTTCAGTATATTCCTTTCGAAATTCCTCTTGCCCTCCAAAATCAAAGATTCCAACTTGTAAACCAAGGAAGGGATGTCTTCTTGTTTCATAAAGAATTGTTGGTGCTAAACCTTTTGTCTCTTCTGGTCGTTTTGCGGCAAAAGCTACTGAATAAACACTCGTCTTACCACAGCCTGATAAGCCTACAAGTGATATTTTCAACTTTCTTCTACTCCTTTAACTTTTCCTTTATTTTTTAATGTTTTTTATAATAATTTATTTCATTTAACTTTTTTAATAAAATTTGATTTAGATTTTTATTCTTGTGGTGCTACTTTTAGCGTTCTAGAAAAAATTTTCCCAAACGTTTCCGTTGAAGCCTCAACTA
>CAYNEU010000687.1:0-1969 GCA_964396275.1 uncultured archaeon
AATATGTAAAGAACTCTCTAAGAGATTGGGTGTTGAACAGAACTTATTGGATTTACCAGAAGACCAAATTTTAAGATTACTTACTGCTCCTCGTAAAGATATCAAAAGTTATAATAAATTGAAAAGAGATGGATTTTATAAAGTTAAAGTGGAAGAACCTTTTGTTGCATTTAAAGAACAAATAGAAGATCCAGAAACTCATCCCTTTCCTACTTTATCAGGAAAAATTGAAATCTATTGTGAGCATATAGCAGAGAAGAATAATCCTTTAATGCCTCCAATTCCAAAATATTTAAGCCATGGAGAACATTACGACTCCCCTAAAGCAAAACAATTCCCTTTACAACTTCTTACTCCTCACAATAAGAGGAGAACTCACTCTACATTACATAACATTCCATGGTTAGAAGAGGTAGAAGCTCATAAAGCTTGGATAAATCCTATAGATGCTTTAAAACGTAATATAGAAGATGGCGATCTTATAGATGTCTATAATGATCGAGGTAGGATAAGAATTATTGCTAAAGTTACCGAACGAATTATACCAGGAGCTGTCTGTGTTTATCAAGGAGCATGGTATAATCCAAATAAAGAGGGTATAGATCTCGGAGGATGTGCTAATGTATTAACGAATGATAATTATTCTCCCGGGGGTGCATTTCCCTTAAATAGCTCTCTTGTGGAGATAGAATTAGCTCCCATTAATAAAAAAGAGGTGGAACTATGAAACAAATGGGATTCTATTTTGATCAAACGAGGTGTACTGGTTGTAATACTTGTGCAGTTGCCTGTAAGGATTGGAATGATATACCAGCAGGAATCAATTGGAGATTAATAAAAACCATAGAGGATGGAAAATTTCCTAAACTATTTTTAGCTTATTTATCTACATCATGTCATCATTGTGCGGATCCTCCATGTTTAAAAGCATGTCCAACAAATGCAATAATTAAAAGGGAATCTGATGGAATCGTTATTGTAGTAGCAGAAAAATGTTTAGGAAATAAAAAATGTGGCTCAAAATGCCTAAAAGCTTGCCCATGGGATATACCCCAGTTTCGAAGTGAAGAAAATTCAAAAATGGAAAAATGCAATTTTTGTTTAGATCGTCTCGAAAAAGGACAACAAACCATTTGTGTTGAAGCTTGTCCCATGTACGCTATTGATGCCGGACCACTTATTGAATTAAAAGAAAAATATGGTGATGTGCATAAAGCTGAAGGATTTAATTACTATGAGAAAATCAAACCCTCTGTTATATTTAAGCCTAAGGTTAAAAAATGATCCAATAATATGCTTAAAAATGATAATTAGACTTAAATTAATCAATATATTATAAATTAAAACAATTTAAGTGATAATATGCCCGAACGTAATGAAAAGCATGAAGAAGAAAACCATAAGGATATCTATTTTTCCAAACTTCATATTGTTGATTTAACAAATATCAAGTTGAAAGGCCGTATTCTAGATATTGGGGGTGGAGGAGAAGGAGTTATTGGTCAGTTTGCAGGTCCTCATGTTATAGCAATAGATCCTTCTGATAGAGAGCTTAAAGAAGCTCCAGGGGATTGTTTAAAAATTATTATGAATGGAAAGGAATTGAAATTTCTAGATGAGACTTTTGATACTATAACAGTATTTTTTACCATGATGTATATGCAGATGTCTGATCATTATCAAGTTTTTAAGGAAATTTATCGGGTTTTAAAATCAAATGGAGAAGTTTTCCTTTGGGACCTAAATATTCCAGATAAACCTAAAACAGACAAAAAATTCTATGCAATTAAATTAGAAATTGATATTGGGGATAAAAAAATAGAAACTGGATATGGAACAAGGTGGGGTAAAAAATTCAACATGGAACATTATATCAATTTAGGAACAACGGTTGGATTAACAATCAACGAAACAGACATACATGGAGAAACCTATTTTATGAAATATCAAAAAGAATAAAACATTTTTT
>CAYNEU010000688.1:0-5083 GCA_964396275.1 uncultured archaeon
GGATTTGTTCTGGGCTTGTGATTTGAAGTTTAGTCTCAAATTCTGTTTTTTCAATTTCTATTGCACTCTGCAATAGTAAAATTTTAGCATCACTAACACTCTTTGGCATTCCAGGACTTACCACTTCCTTATCTAAGATAATACCTTTAATTAAACTGGTATCATCAATTGAATCTCCCTCTTTTTTCTGTATTTGGACTTTTTCTATGTCAGCAACCCATTTTCCATTCTCAGATTTTTCGGCAACAGCTAAAATAGCATCCATACAAATCTGAGCTAATTTTTCTTTTGATTCAGATACAATTTTACTAGACATACAAGTCATAGCAGCATTCTTCAATCCTTCGATATCATCAATTCCGCTTTTGATTGAAATATTATCAAGGATTTCAACTGCTTTTTCTGCTGCTTTTCGGAAGCCTTCAGTAATTACTGTAGGATGTATTTTTTGTTCTAGCAATTTTTTAGCGCGCTTTAATAATTCTCCGGCAAGAATAACGGATGTTGTTGTTCCATCACCAACTTCTGAATCTTGAGTTTTAGCAACTTCAACCATCATTTTTGCAGCAGGATGTTGTACATCAATTTCTTTTAAAATTGTTGCGCCATCATTCGTGATTACAACGTCACCAAACTGGTCTACGAGCATCTTATCCATGCCACGAGGTCCAAGTGAAGTTCTCACAGCTTCAGCGATTACAATTGCGGCAGCAATGTTGTTTGACATTGCGTCTCTTCCACGTTGTCTTTCTGTACCTTCTTTCATAATAAATACAGGTGTTCCGCCTAATTGTGCCATTTTTTTCACTCTTAGTAAATATAATTATTGAATATATTTTTGAAATAATATTTTATTTATATAGATCTCTAAGTCATAAAATTAAAAAAGTTTACGAATTTTCAATTTGGTAAGAAAAATAACTGAATTTTATGATTTTTATAAATTCATCCCTTTCCCGAGAAATTTGCCATGTTGTTTTATAAACTGGATAAAAATAAGATGGGTATTTATTTAGTGAGTTCTCTCTTTTTTAGTCTTAGATCTTTTCCATGGCATCTACGGCATTTCTTTGCTCTAAGTGGATTAAGAGCTCCACATCTTCTACAAACAGTTTTCTCTAGTAGATGATATCTGGCGATTCTCTTCTTCACTGGATCGTCTATAGGACTCATTTTTATTCAATCAATACTTAATTTTACGAAAATTTTTGTTTAGACTATAGGTAAATATGATAAAATTAAAATTCTATAAATAATAGATCTATTTATTCTTTACATTATGTAAGATTAGTTGAGTTAATGTGCCAAGAGAAATTTTAGACGAAGAAAAATTCATAGAAATCTCCGAATATGCAATTCACTGTCGAGTTAAGCGTTTAAAAGAAATAGTGAAATTAAAATTAAGAACAAAGAAAATTCTTTATACATATAAAACAGATCCAGCGACAGCAGAGAGATTATTAAGAAATATCAGTTGTGATATTATAGAATTGTAATTTATGATTTATTTTTAATCAAACTTTTTATAATCCCTTTCTTAGATTGAAGATTGACCTGATCTTTTTTGAAAACAAAATTTATGAATCTTTAGGAAAAGATTAATTAACTATTTTTAATAGATATCAATTAGAATACCATAATTCATTAGGATATTTTAGAAATATATAAAACATGAAACACTTAATCTGGGTTATAGTTGATGAAAGTTCTTCCAGCAGATAAAACATGCATAAATTCTGGTTTTTTATGTACCAATTGTCAAGCTAGGTTGGATGCGGGAGAAATAACGGAATTTGAAATTGATTTGGCAAAAAATTTAATTCAATTAGAGGAACAAGAAGAAAAATTTGCTTTTCTAAAAGAAATTTCATTTTATAAAGCTATTGATTATGAAGATCTAATAATACTAGTGGTTGGGAGAAAAGATAAATTGAAAATAACTCCCGATTTGATAACATGGATGAAAGAAGCATATGAGATTGATGAACTAATTTTTATTGAAAAAACAAATAAACCTCGTCCAGTTGTGGAGGCTTTAATTGCACCATATAAACTCTTATCCCTTAACGAAATATTCTTAGCTACAGGAGATGTTCAGTTCAGAGCAGTGCTTTGGGAAGATGATAAGGAAAAAATTTTGTTTACGAAAGAGGAACTTGAAGAATTGATTTATGAATTAACTGGAAATATTACACGGGTTGAATTTCAATAATCAATAAGATTTAATTAGCTATTTTTCTAATATTTAATAGATTTACCGTGGAAGAATATAAACAAGTAATTTTAATAAGAACCGATCTTAAAATGGGTGTTGGTAAAAAGTGTGCTCAGTCTTGTCATGCTAGTGTTTCAGCATCAGATCTAGTCCGGATCCAAGATAAATCAGCTTGGAAGTATTGGAAGAATTCTGGACAGAAAAAAGTTGTTCTTAAAATCCAAAGTATGGACCAATTAAAAGATTTAGTAGTTAAATTTGAATCGAAAAAACTTCCATATTTTGTTGTTAATGATGCAGGATTGACTCAACTAACACCGGGCACAACAACTGCTATCGGAATTGGTCCCGTATTATCTAAGGAGATTGATAAAATAACTGGAGATTTAAAACTATTATAATATAAGCATTTAGGCTAAAAAATTGTTCGACCAAGATATTGATACTTATTTTTTTGAAAGTAATGATGAGAGAGAAGTAGAAAAATTTGTAGGTATTGAAATTTATGCTACATCTAAAATTGGAGGAATTGGGGGAGAATATAAAAAGAATTTTAAGGATTTTATAGTAAGAGAAATAGATAATAATGGGAAAACACTTAGTATTAAGGAGGATTATAAATCTTCACCTTTTTCTGCAGAATTAAAGGATAGATACACAACCTTCAATTTAATAAAAATTAATCGAGATACGTTTGATGCTTTAAGAAAGATAAGTAACACTTTGAAAATCCCTTATGGGATTATTAATTATTCAGGATTAAAAGATAAATTTTCTATTTCAGTTCAAAAAATTTCAATTAAGGGAGATTATGTTGATAAATTAAAAAAATTAAATCTAAAGGATATTTTCATTAGAAATATACATCCAACTAAGAAACCTGTTAAGTTAGGGAGTCATTGGGGTAATAATTTTACAGTTTTAATAAGAAATATAGAAAATAGTAAGAATTTAAGAATTAGATTAGAAAAACAAATTAATTTTTTAAGTAAGTTTGGATTCCCCAACTATTTTGGACTTCAAAGATTTGGAAGTTATAGACCAAATTCTCATAAGGTTGGAAAATATATTCTAGATGGTAATTTTAAGAATGCATTTGAGGAATTTGTATCGACAACTTATACTACTGAATCTGATGAATCAAAATTAGTGAGGAGGAAATTCAGAAGTGATAGAAATTTTAAAAAAGCTCATGCAAACTTCCCAAAAAACTTGAAATATGAAAGAAATATGCTTTATTATTTGATTCAAAATCCAGATGATTATGAAGGTGCTATTAATACATTACCCTCTGATTTAAAAAACTTATTAATTAGTTCCTTTCAATCATATATTTTCAATAAGATGCTTTCTTTAAGAGTTGAGAAAGGCTTCCCCTTATTTAAACCAATAAAAGGTGATGTAATTAGCATATTAGATGATTATAATGGAAATATCACTTATGTGAAATACATTTATGGGGAATCTTATGATAAATATTTAAAAAAAGCTTTAGATTTAAATCGAGCGGCCATAATAATTCCTATCATTGGAAATAATATTGATTTAGAGTTGTTTCCATTAATGAAATCATTATTCGAAGAAATAGTTAGACGGGAAAGGATTGATAAAAATATTCTGAGTAGCAAATTGAACACAGAACTAGAAATGAGAGGTGCTCTTAGAACGATAACGGCTAGGCCAACTGCTTTAAAAATATTAGAGTTTAAGGAGGATGATCTTAATCCTGGAAAGAAAAAAGTCAAATTTGAATTTTCTTTACAGAAAGGAAGCTATGCTACGATGTTGATTAGAGAACTTATTGCATCAACTTAATTTCGTGTTTTTTCATAGTTTCAATTCCAAAAATATCAATTACTTTTACTAACACAGTATAATGGCCCGGTTTATCATAATAGTGACCATCTGATCTTAAAGTTAATGTTCTGAATTTCGGGTTTCTATAAGAAAAAAACATATTTTTAAAAATATTATTTTTCGAATCAAAATCAATAGCCCAATAGTCAATCCAATCTGAAAAAGACTTTATATTTTCTAGTACTTTCTCTGATATTAATTCTATAAATGGTATTTTGTAATCTATTAATTCGATTATAATTATATTATCATTTTGATGAATTTTAATCTTAAATTCAGGAGTTTCTTTAACTTTTAAACCTTTATCGTTCACATTTTCTCTCTTTAAAAATGCATTTGAAAGTATATATGCTTCTTCTTTTTTATCTATGCATTCTATTTTAAATCGTTGAGGATTCTTATTATAATTTTTATTCCAATTTATCATATCATTACTCTGACTAAGGTTTAGAATTCTTTTCCTCGTCATATGAATCGCATGTTTGTTTGAATCACATCCAATCCAATATCTTCCTAACTTTTCTGCCACGGCGAGTGCAGTACCTGAACCACAAAAAAAATCTGCAATAATATCATTTTCCTTTGTTGAGGATAACATTATCCTTTTAAGAAGTCGTTCTGGTTTTTGTGTAGAAAAACCTTGATATTCTGAAGTATTCGCTCTTATATAGGGAATATCATTCCAAACGTCTCTCGGGAAAATTCCTTCTTTCTCTACATAAACTTTTCTCGATAATTTTTTTCGATTATGGCTTCCACCTCTATAATAAAATATCCCATGCTCATCTTTCTTTAAGGCATTTTTTACTCGATTTGAGTACTCCATATAAATATTAGGGTCATCGTTAAATACATAATTATCTGATTTTGAATAAAAAAGAATTGTATCATAGGATCTAATGAAAAAACTTCTGGTTTTAACCGATGCTGCCGGATATGCCCAAATTATTTCATTCCTAAAATTTTCTATCCCAAATATCTCATCCATTATTAGTTTTATGTAATGAGAAA
>CAYNEU010000689.1:0-9318 GCA_964396275.1 uncultured archaeon
TATGAAGGAAATATCGCAGTATTTAATGCCCTTAGCAGTATTGGAGGATTCGATACTTTTCCAGTAGTCGCAGATTATACAGTAATCCCTGCTTCAATTTTTACTGCATTTGAAATTGGATCTGTTGGATATAAATCAAAATTTCTCAAAGATCGTGGAGTTAAAATAAGGACAGGTCGATTTGGATATGCTTCATTAGCAAAAGCGAAATGTATGGGAGAAGAAGAAGGCTTTCTAATGATTATTGTTGATGAAAAAACAGATGATATATTAGGAGCTTCTTGTATTGGTGTTTCGGCATCTGAATTGATCGCAGAAATTGCTCTAGCAATGAAGAACGGACTAAGCATTCATGATATAACTAACACTGTTCATAGTCATCCTTCATTGTCCGAAATGGTTTTAGAGGCTGCAGGAGATGTCTATGGTCTTTCAATTCATAGAGCAAGAAGGAGAGTTAAGCAAAAAATAGATCTTAAAGAGGACATGATACGACAATTTGCCCAAAGCGAAAATCTGAAAAAATATGGGCTTATTTCAATAGAACCTTTACAAACTACATAATGATTTTTTAATAAAAATATCTTAAATCTTATAATATGTAAATTCCTTCTTTTTTCTCATCAATTCTTTTTCTATTTTTTATTGCGAGATAAAAATTATATGTTTAGAGGATTGCAGGAAGAAAAAACCTCAAATTTAATTCAATTAGAGTTAAAATTTAAAAAGAATTATACAAAAAGCAGAAAATTTCAAAAAACTCAAAAAATAAAAATATCAATAAAAAAAGGGAGTATAAAATAACATATTTAAAAGGGGAATTATCTTAAATTTGTAATAAAAGACTAAACAAAACACATTAATATTTTTTTTACATATATTTAAAGGTAAGACGTGTCTAAAATCAAAACAATAATTATAAACAGATTAAATTTAAATACGATTTTAACTAGCTAAAATATGTTTATAAATTCATTTTTTGCATCCCGTTTCAAAGGTAAAAAGATATGGAAAATTTAACACAAATTGAAAAGGAAGCTCAACACAATCGTAAAATAGCTCAATCTGAAAAAGAATTAGCCCAAAAACAAAAGACTAATGCTTTAACTGAAATTAAAAAAGCAAGAGCTAGAGAAACTTTATTAAAAATTGAATATGATCTCGCTGAAATAAAAAAAGATTTAGCGATTAAAAGAAAAGTTTTGGCGGAAGAAAAAACAGAAATTAAAAAAAATCATATTCTAGATTTTTCGGATGAAGAACTAAGAATTGAAAATGATTATGCAATTTATAATGAGAAGATAGCAAAAAATCAAACTGAAATTGCTGAAATTAATAAAAAAATTGTCTTAGTAGAGAAACAAGTTGCTGAGCAAAAATTAAAATTAGCTAAAGAAAAAATGGATGTTGCGAAAGCACGAGCAAAATTAGCTAATATGCAAACTACATATTTAAAAGTTGCTCGAGCAAATGCTTCTGAAGATAAAATTTTGAAAGTCAAAAATAATGCAGATAACCAAAAAAAGATACTATTAAAACAGAAAGATGATGTATTGGAAAAGGAAAAAGATGTAAGAAAAAAAGAAAATAAATTGGCTGATTTAAAGAAGGAACTTTCATTGATATTTGCTGAAAGAGAAAAAATTAGACATCCTGGTGTTGTTATAGCAGGATAAATTAAATATAATTATTATAGATGTAAAAAAATTGTTTTTAACTTTTTTATATCCATTTTTTTCTTTTAAAGAAATACAACATTACAAGAGCTATTGAAGCCATTATCATTATTAGGATCGGATACGCCATTGGTTTTGATAGTTCAGGCATGTAATGAAAATTCATGCCGTAAAAACCCGCTAAAAATGATATAGGGATAAAAATTGTTGAAATAATTGTTAAAACTTTCATGATATCATTCATTCTATTGCTAACGCTTGATAAATACATATCTAACATCCCAAAAATGATATCTCGATAATTTTCTAAAAGATCACTAATTCTAAAAATATGGTCATATATATCTCTTAGATATATATGCAATTCATCACCGATTAGATTTGATTGTTCACGTTGTAATTTATTAATTACTTCTCTTATTGGCCATATTGATTTTCTCAATTCAATAGAAGATCTTTTCAATCGATATATATTTTGTAGAGTAGCGGGTTCAGGATTTTTTATTAAAATATCTTCAATATTTTCTATATTCTCACCTACTTTTTCTATTACAATAAAATAATCATCAATTATAATGTCAATTAAAACATAAAATAGGTAATCTGCCCCCATTACTCGAACTTTTCCTTTTGGAACATGAATCCTCTCATAAATAGGATTAAACAGGTTAGTATCCCGCTCTTGAAATGAAATTACATAATTCTCTCCTAATATTAAACTTATTTGCTCATAATCAAAATCTTCTTTTTCTTGATTCCAACTTAACTTTTGTAGAACTGCAAAAATATAATTCCCAAAATCCTCTAATTTAGGTGTTTGATTTGGACTTAAAATATCTTCTAGAACAAGAGGATGTAAATTAAATTGACGACCAATCTCTTCAATAACTTTTATTTGTGTAAGACCGTATATGTCAATCCATTTAATGAAAGGTTTTTCAATTTTAGTAAGGTCCATCTGAATCTCTTTAAATTCCTCTGAATTAAAACGATCAGCAGTATAATCAGTTACTTTAATTTGAGTTTCTTCTTTTACTTTATCTCCTGTATAAATTAGAGTTCCTGGAGGAAGACCAACCTTTTTCTTTCTTCTACTTGAAGGAATTGCATTTCTTAGAGGTTTAGAAAATCTTCTCAAATTATCTCACGTAAACCCTATAAAGTTAATTTAAAACAATAATTTAATAAGCCAACTTTTAAAATAAAAGTTTCCTTATATTTTTTTTAAATAAAATTAAGATTCTCAAAATAATAAAAACTTTAGAGATAAATGATTTCATATGAAGAGAATTTATAGAATAGTTATATGGATTTCAATTATAGGAATTTTTGTATTAGTTTATTTTTATTTTGGCTTTAAGAAATTATTATTGAATGTAGTGCTTTTAAATTTAGTTGTTTATGTTGCAAGATCAATAATAATTGATTTATCTCAGAGTTTGATTAAAAACTTATTAGTTCGTTATGTAATCACAATAATTATAAATATCATATGGTTATTCTTTCCATTTTGGTTGATTTTTATGATTTCACCGATTTATTTTTTAGCAATTATTTCTTTTATGGTTGTAGCAATATCTTTAACCTTTCAAAATACCATAAATAATATTGTTAGTGGAATAATATTGTTATTTTCAGGCGGATTTGAAGTAGGAGATTTAATTCAAACTAATAATATTGATGGAATAATAAAAGAGATAACATTAAATCATATAAAATTAGTGGATTTTGATGGAAGCATCACATACATTCCAAATCGAGTTGTGTTTAATTCATCAGTAATTAGATACACTCATGTTGAATTGAAAAAACTTGATAAACTTGATTTAGGATCCGTCGTTGAGAAAGTGAAAAAAACTTTTATTGGGAAAGAAAAATTAACTAGGTATGTTAAAGTTGTAGAACTTCTAAGAACAGTTAACGGGGAAAGAATTGATGATATTTTAGAACCTATTTTTAAAAAATATGAACCAATATTTGGAATTAAACCTTATAGTTATGTTAATAATACTATTGCTGATCGTTTAAGCATTACATTTCAGATATTATCAAAAGATCCAAATTCAATTTTAGAATATTTAGATCCTTTTCTTAAAGATGTTCTTTTTCAAATATATCACGATGAGCTTTATTTTGATTGGAATCAGAATAATAAAAACACAAATTTGGTGATATAAAATTGGAATTATTTAAAACAAATTTCGAGGCTCTAATTTATTTTATTCTAATAGGAATCGCAATATTTTTAATAAACAAGATTGTATCATCCATAGTAGGGCATATTAAAAAAATTCCATTAAAAGAAAAAATCATTATCAAGTTCTTCTTAAAAATCATCTCTATTTTTGTAATCGTATTTTTTATAATTGAAGGCTTTCCAATTTTTAGTGATATACCGCCAGAATTTGTAGCCATTTTGACAAGTTCAATAAGTATTGCAATTGCTTTTGCATCTAGTGGAATTTTCGCCAATTTAATCTCAGGAATTGTTTTGATGATTATACGTCCTTTTGATGTCGGAGATCTAGTTAAGATTCAGAACGATAAAGGAATAATAAGATCAATAGGGTTATCGAAAACCATATTAGAGACTTTTGATAATATTTTAATTGAGAAATCAAATTCTCAAATAATTTCTACTACCATTGTGAATTACACAATTAAGCTTGGGAGGAGAAAAAGTTTTGAGGACTTCAAAAAAAAAATTCTTGCACCTCAAGATAAAGGGATTTTAATGATTGAAGAGAGTCTTGGTGATATGGATTTAAAACGCGATTTAAAAGAAGCCTATGATAAGCTTCAATCTAAATTTTATCCAAAACTCTATAACTATTCGTTTAGAATGACTTTTCCATATAAAAGGTTTGGATTGATGATAGGCAAAATAGAACAGCTGTGTTTGAAATATAAAAATAGTGGTATTTTTCGACTTAAACCACGATTTGATATTGTTGATTTTGGCTTTCAAATAACAATAAAATTCCGTCTTTTAACATTTAGTCCGCAAAAAATTTTTAATTATCAACCGAAATTTGCCAAAGATATATATAATATAGTTTATGAATATTTAGATAATTAAAAAGAAATAAGGATATTTAATTGAATTAGCTTATATATTAGAGTAGAATTACTTAAATGGAGATATTTTATAATTAATATAAATGAGCAAAAAGAAAGCAGTAATAGGCAGAAGAAATATAAAAATGAAAAATCCTGTGATTTCATGAAAACGATAGTGTAATTCTATCATAATTATTCCAATATTAATAATAAAAGTTCATGTTAAAGCTATGATATAATTAGGTTTTTCTAAGATTTTCCAGGTTGTGAAGATTAATTTGAGTTAAAAAGTAAATTATTTTTTTAGAAACGTAAAAAGCAAGTAAGTATAGCTAATTTAAAATAAGAAATTGATAATATATGGCTTATAATTATGCATTAATCTACTTTCTTCGAATTCTCCTTAAATATTTCGGTTTTTTTTGTTCCAAAGGGTTCACATAACCTAATAAATCGTCAAAAACTATTTTTTGTTTTAATTTTGGACGAAAAACAAACTTAAAATATTTTTTTTTCCAATAGAAACGTAAGCTATTAAGATACACTAAAATTTCTGTAATTTGTTGAGTTATAATTTCTGTATATGAAGTTATTATATCTTCCTCGGTATTAGATTCAATATTTCTTTTCAATAGACTACCATCCGTTTTTAATATATAGATTGTTCCATTTAAATAGGCATCATTTTCCTTATTATGAGTTAACCCGAGATATTGGGAGTATAACTTAAAATTTTGATTAATCTTTGTATTTAAATAATTTTTTTGTATTACATCTCGATTCTTATTTTTTATTAATGTTTTTAGTTCTTGTTCTTCCATTTCTCCTTTGTTAGTTTGGAGTATTTCATAATATTTCACTTGGAGGTTTGTAAATATTAGCATCTCTATATCCCTATAAAAATCCTGAACTTCAACAGATAAAATCCTGTCATCTTTGAGGTGATCCCAGATTAATAAGAAAAGTACTGCAATTGAAACTCCTAAACTAACATATACAAGAATATCTTCTTGAGCCATTATATTGGAATAAATTATTGTTAATTCAAATAATTTTTTGATTTGAGATAGTTAAATTATGTAGATTATTAATGTTTTTATTAGCAATCATTAAATCTTTTATTCCTTACTTGCTGTTTTTAACTATAATAGGAGTGTTTAAAACATAATTATAGTATTAATATTTAAGTATGTTTACAATAAAATTATAATTAAAACTCATTATTTCTATAATAAATTTAAATTTTAATAATCAAGTGAAGAAATCATAAATCTAAAGAGCCGATTATCATCTATTAAGGATAAGTTACATCAAAAACTTACATCGTTCTTTAAAGAAGAGGTTGATAGTAGAGATCTGAAAAATCTTGAGAAAATTATACTCTTAATCATAGTCTTGATTTTTACACTTATAGGTTTAGATTTTAATAAATCTCAAAGTTATAATAAATATGAGAGAGTGCATTTTTACTCGGCGGGAGCGACATTATATGCGAATTTATATTATCCTGCTAAATCTATATCCTTTCAAGAAAAGAGACCATTGATTATTTATTGTCACGGAATTGGAAGTCAGCGTGATTTCGATCTTAGAATACCTATAGAATTCTCTAAATGTGGTTTTTACGTTGCTGCTCTGGATTATCATGGACATGGCGAAAGTGGTGGTACTATTAATGATATTGACACGGCAACTAATATACCTGCTCTTGCTGAAGATTGTACAAAATTATTAGAAAAACTCAAGACTTTATCATTTTTCTCAGATGTTAATATTTCTCAGATTGGATTAATAGGTCATTCACTAGGAGGTATGGTCGTTCTCATGAATCAAGCTCTAAATCCAGAATTTAAAGCTACTGTTGCTTGGGCACCTCTTGTAAATTTCACACCACCAAAATTTGGGCTTGGATGGCAAGGATATGAGCAATATATCCCGGCTAATTTAATCAATGCTACAAATTCTGAAAATCTACTAATTATTATGCATGTAAACGATGAAGCCTTAGATTATTCTGAAAATGCATTAGTCGCAAAAAAATTGACAAATTGTACAGTAATTAATGTAACAAGGCCCCTTATTGGAGGTGGGCATCAATTATTCTCTGACCAAGTTCTTATTGATTCAATTCAATACTTCGAAACACAATTTTTTAATTCCGAAACCATAAATGGACCAATAATAATAACCTACTTTTGGAATTATATATTAATTATCTTAAACTTAGGGCTACTAATCTCAATAATATTTCTACTTATTTCATATAGTTCAAAATTTTTTCGAATAAATTCAAAATCAAGCAATCTACTTAGTAAGAATGAAAATAAACGCTTCCCTAAAATGAGAAAGATTGGCAAAATTATAATAATATTTTTTTTCTCTTCGATTTTTCTCTTAAATTGGCAGTTTTTTGCCTCCGTTTTTGGATTAATCGGAATATTTATTGCATCACTTCTATTTAGTTTCTTCTACTTAGTAATCAAACTACTTAAATATTTTATAGGTTTTAAAAAGCAAAAAGTTGAATCTAAGTTAAGAGAAATAAAAAATCACATTAAAAAAGAATTGGATATAAGAGTTCTTATTTATTCAACGATTTGTGCTTGGTATTTTATCCTTATTTATTTAATTTTTTGCTATTTTTATCCTTTCGCCTTTATTTGGCCTTCAAATATAATAAGTATATTCATTTCGATGTTATTTTTTCCCGTTTATTATTCAATAGAAATTTTATTTAGAAAACTTATCTACCCTCAATTAAGTTTTGTAAAATCTGAAAAAACTAAAGCAAAACTAATTATACTCTATGCATTTATGATTTATGGAATCTTAATGATTTTTGCTCAAAATTTCTCCTATTTACCTTCAGTTTTATTTACTTTCTTAATTTTGCTTATAGTTACTATCGGTAACACTATTATTTTTGAACATACTAAACGATTTAGTGCAGTACTATTGAGTTCTTTTAATATAATCATATTATTCTTCTCAGCAATAATTTCAAATGTAATAGGAATAGGTATTGTTGGTCATTTGTTCTAAAAATTAAATGGTTTAGTTAAATGTTTAACTAAATTTTATTAAATTATACAAATATAATTAGTTTATTTGCGTGATTCTATATTCTTCGATAACTGTTATTTGATATAAAATAATCTAAATTTATCTCATAGTTATATTATTGATTATGGAATAATTTTAGTCTTCTATATATGCTGAAATATCCTCAAACTTTAATTTATAGATTTTAATCCAAGTATTTAGTTCTTCTTGTGTTAATAAATGAAATTCAAAAGGATTGCTAAGTGGTAATCCCGCATTTTCCTCGATTTTTGCGATTAAATCTGCTCTTTTTAAGTGTTTTTTAGGTACATCTGCTATTATCAGAATATCAATGTCACTCCCAGCTACTAAATCTCCTTTAAGTACACTTCCGAATAAAAATATTTGAGAATTGTTTAAAATAGATTTTATACTACTTACAATCTTTTTTAAATAATTTTTATAATTTTTAATCATATCATTTGTTCTTATCATAATTTCTAACAGATTCGACAATTTTTTTTACCTCTTCCGCAATACTTAAAGCCTCTTTAGCGTCTTCTTTTTCATACACAAAGCTAAAATATCGAGAATTTAAATAAGCACTTTCTAGAAATATAAGCGCTTTTCTATCATAATTAAATACATCATCTTTAGTTAATTGATATAATATTCCAAATAATTTCCTGATTGAATGTGTTTTGGGAATTTCACCGCCCGTTTCTAAAATTTTAGCTTTTAATAATATTTGGACAGATTGTTCTGCCATAAAACACGTTAAATCCCAATCTTCTTTCTGGAATCTCTCCTTCGCGCCATCTAAAAAATTTCTTGCTCGTTTTAGAAAAAGCTCTACTTCTTCTTTATGCATATATAATAACTTTGTTTTTTTAACTTAATATTTTTATGTCATACTGCGATCATCTTCAATTATTAGTATTTTTCCATGAAATTCTAACCAAAGCTAAAAATTGAGCTCATTTAAAAGATTAGTTAATTATTATAACTATATTTTATTAAATTACATAAGTATAATTTGCTAATTAGCGTGATTTAAGATTGTTTGATAAAAATTATTTGGAAAAAGTCAGAAAAGAAAAAGAAAAATGGGATAAACTATATGAAAGTTTGAAAGAACGAGATGTAAAATTTGTCACGGACTCTGAAATTCCTATCAAACCACTCTATACTCCTTTAGATATAAGAGAAAAAGATTATTTGAGTGATATCAGCTTTCCTGGAGTACCCCCATATACACGTGGTGTTTATCCCTCTATGTATAGAGGGAGACTTTGGACTATGAGGTTATTCTCGGGACATGGAAAAAGTATTTCAATTTAGAAATACTTCTGTATCGCCCGAGGAAACCAATAAGAGATGGAAATTTCTCTATGAGAATGGAGAGACGGGATTTAGTGCTGCGGTTGATGCGTTAACTTTTAATGGCATTGATCCTACAAACAAAGATGGGGCAGCAGAAGTAGGAACATCCGGAGTCCCTCTCTATTGCATTGATAGTCTTTTTGCTCTTACTGAAGAT
>CAYNEU010000690.1:0-5332 GCA_964396275.1 uncultured archaeon
ACTTGATACCATTTTGTACTAAATTCTTTCCCAATATAATTCTTTATTTCAATAGCTTTTATCTTATTAACCATTTTTTATCTCGCTCTTTCTTTCAAATTTTTTTATTTACAATTACTTAAAAATGTTATATTTTTTTCCTTGAACAGAATTTCTTTTAACTCTCTTCTAGTTGTTCAATAAAGGCTTCTATACTTGTTCTTGATTGCTCATCTGAAAGACATCTCAAATCGTTTAAATCTCCATTTATTACTAAATTCGGTACTCTCATTTCTTTTTCGAGCCTTTGAGGCATTCCATACCGAGAGTTAGTGTTATGTGGACAGGTTTTTGCATCATGAAAGATGATACCATCTATCTTAAAGAATTCTATCATTTCATTAAGATATTTTTCTTTAATTTCATCTGAGCGAACGATAAATAGCTCTGTATATGCTTTTGCCATACTTCTAAAAGGATTTTTTTCATCAAAAGCTTTAAAAATCCAACTATTACAATATGTTGAAGCAACAACACATGTTTTAAGACTAGCAAACAATTCAGAATAGTGCCTTAGTCTTCCCCAAATAGGCATCCCTTCCCAATATAGTCTAAAACGCTCACCATCTACAGCACCTATGTGATTTTTCACTCTCTCCTCTAATTCTGATAATAGAATTTTATAATAGTCTACAGCTTGTTGGGTTCCTCTCATAACTACAGCAGGTCCCATATGAATAGTCCCATCAAAAAATGTAAAAGGTGATGGTATGGTAGCTGCTGTTTCTAACACATTTTTCCAAAGTTCAGAACACTCACGTGATAATGCTACAACATGTTTAAGTATATCAATATCAAATTTATTGGAGGATATTTTTTCTAATGGTTTAACAAGATTCTCCATTTGTTGTGCTATAAATGTAATATGTTCGTTTGTAACTTCATCCACAGTCCGAGGTGTAGAAATACCCACTAATGGTACTTTAAATTCATTTGCAAACCAACCGAACCAATCTTGAACTTCTCTACATTGATTTGTGTTAAAAACTAATACATCGGGCTTTGGAACACTCTTAATATCAGGATAAACTTTTGATAACGGAGTTATTTGTTTTAAATATGCGCCTATGTCCGCAGTAAGGTAAGAACAAATTTCAGGTGAATAGCCTATAGCATTGGCATAAGGAATTAAATCTGTAGCCATTCTAGAAGAACCTAACATAGCACTATGGTTTTCTGGGAAATAAACTTCAAATCCTAAACTTCTTAATATTTCAGCAGGACCAACACTAGAACACCACGCAACTTTTTTATCTTTGCTTTTGGAGGCACGATCTAATTCATGATAATAATCAGACATGATTTGGTTTAACTCTTTGGCTGCATCAATTTTTTTTCTAAGCATTAGGCATGCCTCCACATTAAGTACGTTCTAATTTTAAAAAATAATTAATGAGATGTTAATTCAATCTACTGATACTTCTAATATTAGAGCAGCAGCAGTATCACCAGCAGCGCAACCGTCAGCTAGACCATATCCTCCACCTTTCTCCACAAGTTCTTCGATCAATTCAATTATAATTCTCATCATTGTCGGTGCTTGGGGATGACCATATATTAAAGAGCTCCCATAGTTATTCATATCCTTCCAATCAATATCCATCTCCCTACAGAAATATACATCGTTAACTGCGAAAGGATTATGTGTTTTAATTACGGATACATCTTTTATAGAAATCTCTGCATTTTCTAGAGCTTTTTTTGCTGCAGGTACTATAGCCTTTGCCATATAGCCTTTTTTTGTTTTATAGTCTCCATAAGATACAATTCTAATCTCAATATCATCTCTTTTCCTTAATTGATCAGCCTTTTCTTTTGTAGCAACGATAACACCGCAATTAGCATCTCCGGGATGTGTTTGGGTTCCATAAGTAACTGTACCTTCTGGAAGTACAGGTCTAAGCTTTGATAAGCCTTCTATTGTTGTTGGATATATACCTTCATCTCCTTCTACAGTTGCAAGCACTTTTCGACCAGATTGATCTTTAACCTCAATAGGTTCTATCATATATTTCTTTTGAAAGGCTTTATCATTCTTTAAAGAATCTTTATATTGATTGTAACGTAGCATGGTGACTTCATCTTGTTCTTTTTTAGTTATACCTACTTCTTTAGCAACATTCTCAGCTGTTTGTATCATTGAGTTTTTAGCAAAAGGATCTCTTCCAAAATTATCCCACACCCAATTTTCTGCATCCAGCGTGCTCCCTGGTGCTTGTGGGTTCGGATACACAAGATGAGGCCCATTTGAACATCGATCTGCTGTTACTACAAGAACATTTTTATTTGTTCCAGTTTCAATATTTTGTGCTGCAATTGAAATTGTATTGGTTCCAGTAGCACATGCTTGACTAATCATAGGCCCCGTAACGTGCTCAGCACCAATCATACTTGCTAACCATGGTCCTCCGTAGAAACAATAGAGTTGGGGAATTGTAATACCAAATATGAGTTCATCAAAGTCATTGGCAGAAATTTCCCTTTCATTTAAAAACCTTTTAGTTATATCTGCTGCAAATTTAATAGCATGGAGATTTTGAAAACTCATTTGCCACCTTGAAAAAGGAGTACTCCAATACTGCCCATAAGGGATGTAAGCTTTTTTAAAAGACATTTTTCTAATAACCTAATTTTTCGTTTTATTTTTACTTTTATATATTCTTATCTATCAATATTTTGTGTAGTAAATCGTTCTCTTAATTTTCGATGAATTACTTTCCCAGAACCTGTTCTAGGCATTTCTTCGGAATTAATGCATAAGAAGCGTTTTGGAATCTTAAATCTAGCCAATTTATCTTCACAATATTTGCGCATTTCTTTATTAAAAACATCTGGAGATGCAGCCTCTTTATTTACTATACAGACAGCAGTCACACTTTCACCCCATTTATAATCTTCTAATCCTACTACAGCACATTCTATAACTGAAGGATGTGATATAATGACTTTTTCCACTTCTGAAGGATAGACATGTTCTCCACCAGTTATAATCATATTAGCTTTTCTATCTACAAGGGTATAAAAACCATCTTCATCTTTTTTACCCATATCACCAGCACTAAAAAATTCTCCCTTAAAGGCTTGTTTAGTTTTTTCTGGTAATTTATAATACTCATCAAACATTTGTGGACCCCGAGAATATATTTCACCAATTTCTCCTATAGGTACTGAATTTCCGTCTTCATCTAAGAGTTTAATGCAATCAGTTCCAATACATTCTTTTCCAATTGAGCCTAATTTATCCATTTGGTCTTCAGGTCTGAGGAGTGTTACGAGACCTGCCTCTGTTGATCCGTAAGCTTCAAAAAGCTTTGTTTTATTAAAGAGGTTCATTACATCTAACTTCATTTGCTTAGTCGCAGGAGCAGAAGAAGTTAGTAATGCCGTTACGCAGCTAAGATCATACTTTTGTTTTACTTCCTCCGGTAGATTCAATATAAGATTATAATGAGTAGGTATCATTGATGTAAACGTTATTTTCTCTTGAGCAATAATCTGTAAAACTTCTTCAGGGTCAAACTTATATTCAATATGGATATAAACTGGGGCTCCTATGTAAGTAAAGACAAATGAGTAGAACGTGGAATTTACATGAGACAATGGCATCAGAATCATTCCATAATCTTGAGGTGTGAAGGAGAATTCTGCTTCATTAATTAAGAAAAAGGCAATATATGAACGATGTGAACGAATGACACCCTTTGGTTTCCCAGTAGTCCCTGATGTATAGAGAATAACCCACGTATCTTCTGGATTTACTTTTACAGATGGATAGAAGTTTTCTCCTAGTTCTACAATATCTTCAAAATATTTCCAACCTTCTGCTGGTTTATCAGCAATCAAAATGCGTTCAACATTCTCAAATCCCAACTCTTTAGCTCGTTCCCAAATTTTTTCTGTTGCTTCCTTAAATCTAGATTCTACAAATAACCATTTTGCATCCGAATTATTGATTATAAAAGAAATGTCATCAGGGTGTAATCGAAAATTCAATGGTACAATTATGAAACCTCCTTTAGCAGCAGCTATATAAATTTCCATAAATTCAACGCAATTATTAGATAAAACTGCTAATTTATCACCTTTTATTACCCCACTCTTAAGAATTCCATTAGCAAGTTTATTAGCTCTTTCATTTAATTGTTTAAATGTTAATTGTCGTTTTGCATCCTTTAAAGCTAGCTTGTCTGGATATTTATTTGCATTAACATTAATTATTTCTCCAATATTAAGCCATGTCATACAATTATCCTCTTCTCATACATATATTCATTTAAATTAATAATTTCACTGTTTTAATGACTCAGAACGATTTCAAAAATATTTTAATCTTATTTTAAACATCTAAATTATATAAAAAATTTTACCTTTTCCCATAATTATGGGAAAATATTAGGGTATATTCTGAAATATTGGGAAACGCTAAATATTATGTTCAGAAATAAATAGAGAGATTTAATTTTATATTTTCACTAAGAAATTTGCTCTTCTTCAGAAATACCTAGTTTATTGGCCAATTCATCCTTCTTTGAATACATTAAAGGTCCAGCTTCGGCAGTTGCAGGTCCAATGGAACCTATTCCTAATTTTTGATGAATTTCCCAATAAAATACCTCAAAGATTATGTGTTTTCTATTGGGATTTTTCGTATATTCTTCGATCACCTTGTTTTCAATATCGACTGCAATTATCTCAAGTTCAGTTAAACGTTGACTTATACATTCGGCCGTGATATCTCTTCCAGTAACGGGATCTATACATTTTTGAATAGTTTCATCTTCCTTTAGAATTTGAGGTTTTTCCTCTTTCATTAAAAGTCAACATTACCAATTTTTTTGTATTTAGTATAGTTATAGTATTGTAGTAATATATATGCAAGCCATTAAAATTCCTACTATCGCTTCAGATAAATTGAAATTATGTCACCATCCTCAATTACGTGATCTAGGTTATCAAATTTTTGACCGGGGTGTTTAGCAGATTTACCCCATATTAACGAGTAACGATAATCGTTTACGAATCGTTTGTGAATTTTACGACAGAGACTTTCTATAGTATCACCATGATGAAGAATAATAGGTTCATCCAAATCCGCTTCTTGTCTTGGAGGTTTTAAATAAACCCTAATTAAATTTAACTCCTCGAAAATTTTATGACGGAGCGTCTTAATTTTTTTATGATTTTTAACTGAGATCATAACCCAGTGATCATGACCAATTGCCTCTGTAATGACTTTATCTGGTATTTTTTCTTTCATTAAATCTGATTTATTAATTACTACAAATTCTCTTGT
>CAYNEU010000691.1:0-8977 GCA_964396275.1 uncultured archaeon
TATAAATTAGTAATTGTAATGCAGCTTCTCTAACATTGGGGTCTTCTGAATTCACTAAACTTTCACTATATGGAAGAAAAAGTTCGCATTCCTTCTCACAGATTGTTTTTAATAATAACAAAAATGTGTACCGTAGTACAGAATCTTTCTTTGAGAGATTTTCTAATAAAGATGGAATATCAATAACAAGATTCTCAATTAAAAAACGTAAAACTGTCCGACCACCATGTAGGGTTAAAAGCATTTCTATAATCTCTTCAAGCCTATCTAAATAATCATCTTCAGTAGAATCTCCAATATAAAGTGCTATAATATTTACAGCATCATCAAATCTTCCATCATTAACAAAATCTTTAATTTGATTGACTTCTACCTTATCTTTCTCATTAATATTCATTCTTTACGACATCCTCTTAATTTTTAAATGTGAATTACATAATATTCTGTATAAATCCGAGTTATAAAATTAAATATTAATCGTAAATCTCTAAATCTTAATGCTAATTTAGTTCCTTCTTCAGTGAAAGTATTAGTTAAGAGACTTACATATAAGATAATTTCTAAATTTTGATTTTTATCTTCATATAGATTAATTTGATCGCAATATTGCGTTAGAGCATTAAGATCTTCCCAAAAAGTATTCCAAAAATATATGTCTGCTTTAGAATTATTAACAGAAGGTTCTTTCGAAACTTTTGTTAAAACCTCGTACGGAACTTTAAGGGTAATTTCTACATGTTTTGAGGGAATGAATTTCATTTTTACTTCAGGAAAATAAATGTCTGCATAAAGGTTACATATTCCATTCAATAATTCAAGATTGACAATGTTTTCACGATTAGCATTACAGAGAACATATTTTTCATTCAAAAAAACAATATGAATGCGATCTGCAAATTTGAATAATAAATAATTATCTGTTTTTAGATATTCAAAATTTTCTCCCCTATTATGTATTCTGTCATCAAATATCTTAAATGTATCCTCCCATTTATTAAGAGAAATGAATTTATTTAATTTCCGATAATCTCCATGGAAAAATACATCTAAAAAATCAATTAAATATAAATAACTATCGTATGGACGGTAAATTACCGTTTTATTTCTAAAATACCTTTCTACAACCCCTTTATGGACACTATAACAAAATTTTGGCAAATCATCTATGGAAAGTTTACTCTTTATACGGAGTTTCAATAGATGTCTTCTTGAACATTTTGGTTGCAAAGTACATGCAATTCTATCTAGTTGACAGTCCTCAAAGCACAGTTTATCAATAGTATCCCGCAATAACTCAATTAATTCTGATTTATTTTTTGTATCTGATTCATTGTATAGATACTTTAAAATGTGGTCTGGTTGGAGTGGCATGTCGTGAAGTTCAAAATTATAATTTTATTTTGCTTATTCTATGAGATAAAAATAATGATAACCTAATATTATTTTTTATTCAACTAAACAAGTATAAAAGATAAGTAAAATTGATTTTTATTTAATTATAAAAAATTATTAATTAGGATTGCTTCTTTTTTTATAAATATAAACATTTCCAATTAGGTTCAATAGAATATGTTGAGACAACTACATATTTTTCTAAGATCTGAATTATTATTTGTTAAGGATTATGCAATAGCTCTTGGTACTGATGAATTAAACAATGTAAAAAGTATAATCCAGAAATATATTGATATGCCTATGCCTGGGAAAACATTTCAACGACCAGTTTCGAATTTTCAGATTTTTCATAGAGCCTCTGAGGGTCTATATTTTCTATTTATTACAGACATAGTCGATTCACTTCAATATATTGACACGATAATGATAAAAACAATTAAAAAATTCAAAGAATTATTTCCCAATCCTCAAGAAATTAATGAATCTAGTCCTGCAAAGAATGAATTTAATACCTTCTTAGATGAAATTCAAAAAGACCTTCACTCAAAAATAGTGCTTGTAGGTCCTACAAATGCGGGCAAGACTACTCTCTATAATATGTTAAAAAGTGGTGAAGAAAAAACCATTATGGAAATCGCAAAATCATCATCTTTCGAAATAGATGGTATATCTTTTGATTTATGGGATTTTCAATTAAAGGATAATTTCTCACTTCTTTGGTCAAAATTCATAAAAGGTTCAGATTTAGTTATTCTCCTATTTAACTTAGCAAATTATAATTTAAGAATGCTCAACCGTTTTTTAAAACTCCATCAAACGGAAAGTAATTATTCCAAATTACTTATCATTGGAAATAAAAGAGATTTAGTAGAGGATGCGGATATAAGAAGAATAAAAAATGAATTAAATATTACTGATTTTAAAGAAATTTCTCTAACTGATATTGAAGCGAAATCTCAAATTCAGAATTTTATAATGGAAAGTCTTGGACTAAAACAGAAAATACCAGAAAATTTTGGAGAATTAATAAGAGAAGTAGATAATTTAGTTTTAGAGGGTAAAAAAGTGCAAGCTCTAGCTAAGTATAAAGAATTGATTACTATTAGTGAATCGTATCAAAATATCATATTTACAAAAGCAATTGAACAGAAAATCACAGAACTTAACAAAAAAATTCACGAACAAACTGAGAAAAGAAAGGAATCAGAAAAAAAGATGGATTTTGAAATTTCGAAACCTTTGATGTTTTCGAGGAAAGTAACTGTAAAACCGCTTCCTAGCACAGACACAGCTACTTCAGTTCAATCTCAAGATCAAGAAACTCTAAAAGAAGAATCCCAAGCTGCTCCTTCTAGACCTGCTAAAGGATTAGTTTCCTTTCAGAAATTAGATAAAGAAATTGAACTTAAGCCACTTAAAATTCCAAAGGCATCACAAAAAACAAGAAAGAAAGCACATATATCTCAAGAAATAAGTAAAGAATCCCAGATCAGTAAAACGGAAAGTAAAACAAAACCTAAAGCAAAAATGCCAATAGAGATATTCAGCCCTCATGAAGACATAAAAAAAGAGATGGAAAAACCCCTAATTATCGATTATACTAAAGAATTACAAAAAATTATTATAAGTAAAGGCAGTTCTTTAAGTTTAAATTTATGTAAGAGTTTAATACTAGAATTAGAAAATTCTTTAGGGAGACCTGTAACAATTCAAGATGTGGAATTAGCCGCCGATTTTTTCGTTAAACAAGAACAGTTATCCTGATTCATATATACTTAAATTTCAATTTTTTAATTTCATGTTGTTAGTTCAATAAAAGTTCATAACACACTTCTTTTAAAATAATTCTATATTCAAATAAGTAATAACATTTTTTTTATGTAAAACTATAGCTAATTTCGATAAGTTAGAATTAAAAAAGAATTTTAAATAAGGTTTTAGAAATGAGTGTAATTAATGATCTTCGCGAATATTTTACTGAAATTACGAGATTGAATTATATCCAAGCATTACTTGGCTGGGATCAAGAAGTTAATATGAGGGGTTATAAATCTGTAGAAGGTAGATCTGAACAATTGGCACTTATAGCACAGCTTATGCATAAGCGTTTAACATCAGAAAAAGCAAAAAACCTAATAAATAAAGCTGAAAAACTCAAAGATTTAAATGAAATTGATGCAGCAATGCTAAGAGAAGCAAAAAGAGCTTATGAACAGGAAGTAAAATTACCAGAAGAATTAGTAATGGAAATAACAAAAACTGCGGGACTATCCCAACAAACATGGCAAAAAGCAAGAGAGAAAAAAGATTTCCAAATGTTTATACCTTTATTGGAAAAAACAGTTGAATTACAAAGGGAGAAAGCAAGGAAACTTGAAACTCATCCAGATTTATATTCTACCCTGATTGATTTATATGAACCAGGTGCTACATACAATTGGGTCGCTAATATTTTTAATCCAATAAAACCAAAACTAATCGATTTTGTTAAAAAATTGAATTTATCTACTGATAAACCTGATCAATCAATATTACGGAAAAACTACGATCAAGATAAACAATTTAAACTTAGTCTTGAAATAATAAAAAAATTGAATTTTGACTTAGAAGCGGGACGCCAAGATCTCTCAACCCATCCTTTTACAACAACATTATCTTCTACGGATACTCGAATTACTACAAGGACAAAGGAGGACTTTCTTAATGAATGTATTTTTGGAACTATTCATGAATGTGGTCATGCTCTATATGAGATGGGCTTTAAAAAAGAGCTACATGACACAATACTGGGCACTGGTACTTCACTTGGAATCCATGAATCACAATCAAGAATGTTAGAAAATTTTGTGGGGCGTAGTAAAGAATTTTGGATGTATTGGTATCCTATCTTTCAAAAGACTTTTCCGGAAAATTTGAAAAATTATCCTATGGAAGAATTTCATCGAGCGGTTAATTCAGTTCAACCCTCTTTTATAAGGGTAAATGCAGATGAGGTAACTTATGGATTACATATTATATTACGATTTGAAATCGAAAAAGATCTAATCAACGAAAAAATCCAAGTAAATGAGTTACCCCAAATATGGAATTCGAGATTTGAGGAATTGTTAGGAATAATTCCACCAGATGACAGAGAAGGTGTATTACAAGATATACACTGGGGAATGGGAATGATTGGTTATTTCCCAACATATTTTCTGGGGACTTTATATGCAGCACAAATGTATAATATTGCTTTAAAAAAGATGCCGCAACTACCAGAGGACTATAAAAAAGGTGAATTTTCAAATTTATTGAATTTTGTCCGAGAGAATGTTCATCAACATGGAGCTGTATATAGAGCAGGAGATTTAATAAATAGAATTACTGGAGAAGATCTAAATCCTGATTACTTTATGAAATACATAGAAAACAAATTTTATCCTCTATATAGATTATAATTTTTTTTTATAATCATCTGAAATATTAAGTTTTTGAATTAGAAAGCAAAAACTTTTTTGTAGAACGTTAACTAACATTCTCTATATATTTTACAAATAACTCCTTAAAATGATTAGATTATGAACGCAATGAAAGAACTTTGGGAACATTTTAATGAAATAATGAGATTATATTATATTGGAGCTCTTTTAAGTTGGGATCAACAAGTTAACATGCCTAAGGGTTCAGTGAAAGGAAGAGCTGAGCAATTGGCACTAATGCAAAATTTAATTCATTCCAGGATAAAATCAGATAAAACTAGTAAATTGATAAAAGAAGCTGAAAATTTAGAAAGTCTTAGTGAAATAGATTTAGCAATGATACGAGAAGCAAAAAGAGAATATGATCAAGCAATCAAAATTCCTGATGAGTTAGTGTCTAAAATTGCAAAAACTTCATCATTAGGGCATATAGAATGGGAAAAAGCAAGAGAAAAAAGTGATTTTTCAATATTCAAGCCTTATCTCGAGAAAATTATTAAATTAAGAATAGAATTCGCCGAGAAACTTGATACAGGTCCAACATTATATTCAACGTTGTTAGATTTGTTTGAACCCGGTGTTACTTATGACTACATCTTAAAGGTCTTCAATGGATTGAAACCTAAATTAGTAAAGTTTGTCAATAAATTAAATAGTGTCTCTGATAAACCTAATCAATCGATCCTAAAAAAACATTATGATGCGGAAAAACAATGGCAATTAAGTCTTGATATTATTAAAAAACTCAATTTTGATTTTAATACTGGACGACAAGACAAAGCAACTCATCCTTTTACGACTTCATTATCATCCATAGATACAAGAATAACTACTAGAATACGTGAAGACTTTCTTCCTGATTGCTTATTCTCCACAATTCATGAATGCGGCCATGCCCTTTACCAAATGGGATTTAAAGAAGAGATTCATGATACATTATTAGCTGAGGGGTGTTCTATGGGGATTCATGAATCTCAATCTCGAATGTGGGAAAATGTAGTTGGGCGTAGTAAGGAATTTTGGACATATTGGTATCCTATCTTTCAGAAAGCTTTTCCGGAAAATTTGAAAAATTATCCAATGGAAGAATTTCATCGTTCCATAAATGTAGTGCAACCATCATTTATCCGAGTAGATGCTGATGAGGTAACTTATGGATTACATATTATACTGCGATTTGAACTAGAAAAAATGATAATCGAAGATAATCTTCAAGCAAGTGAGTTACCAGATCTATGGAATGCAAAAATGGAGGAATTACTAGGAATTATACCACCGAATGATAGTCTTGGTGTATTACAAGATGTGCATTGGACAAGTGGATTCGGTTATTTTCCTAGTTATTCTTTAGGAAATCTTTATGCTGCTCAGATATATAATCATGCTTTAAAAGAAAACCCTTCTTTACCCCAAGATTATGAGAAAGGAGAATTCTCAAACCTTTTAAATTACTTAAAAGAAAATGTGCACCAATATGGTAAAATTTACAGAGCTCCCGATTTAATTCAGAAGATAACTGGAGAAGATTTAAACCCCGATTATTTTATTAAATATGTTGAAAATAAATACTATCCTATTTATGGAATTTAGATTTTTTCTTTTTTTTCTTATTATGTAAGTAAAATTTTATATTTATAAAATCTTAATTTTAGAAAAAGAATAACAATGAAGAATTTGTAATCATTATTTTATGCTATTACAAATAAAAAAATTTTCTGAAAAACTATTACTTCCTCTAGGGAAAAAGTTAGTAAAAATCCCGGCTAACTATATTACATTATTTGGCTTACTTTCTGCTATCATTACATTTTTTGGATTTATTTTTAATTGCTTAATAATCATAATTATTTTTCTGTTTACTACTGAATTTTTTGATCAATTAGATGGAGTTGTAGCGCGTCTTCAAGGACCTACAAAATTGGGAGAATTTTTAGATTCCACATTAGATAGAATTGGAGATTTTTTCTTATTTACTGGAGTTATCCTTGGTGGATATACAACATTAGAAATCGGGTTATTAGTTCTTATTGGGGCATTCTTAACTTCATATACCAGAGCAAAGATCGAAGCGTTAGAGGTAGATAATTTATATAGTATTGGGATTATAGAAAGAACTGATCGTGTCCCAATTCTGTTAATAGGAGTTATACTTCAGATTTGGTTTCAAACTGCTTTATGGTGGACAATGGTTATTTTAGCAATTGGAACTAATATTACCGTGTTGCAAAGAATAATTTTTGCTTTTCGTAAGTTTTCGAAAAAGAAAGAAACACAAAAAATCAAATAGTTTTATCTTATCCATAAAAGTGCTTGCTCAGATAAGTAAAATTATTCTAAAATTGCATTCGATTGAATAGTATAATGTTTATTCCCATAATTACCGTAGTTAATGTTATTCCTAATGTTAATGCTAACATTTGAGTGTCTAAACCAGGTATAAAGAATGTAGGTAAGATTATAAGTGAAGATAATTGACTTCCTAAATATACAGATAAAATTGCTGCTACAGGTACAGATGAGATTAAAACACCAAAGAGAATCCCTATTGAGCATGTAATTGCCATCGAAGAAATCCCGATAATTAGAGATTCAAATGTTACGTTTAGATAATTCTCTATCAAATCACCTGTAAAGGCATCAATTATAAGCCCGATGGTAAGAGAAATTGACACAGCAATAACTAAACAGAGATATACAGCTAAAAATTTTGCTAAAATTAAGCTACTTCTCCTTACAGGTCGGATTAAGAATAATTCATAAACATGGCGATTTTTTTCACTAACAATTGTAGTACTCAGCATTATAACAGAAAGTGTGCCTCCTATGCTTGAAACAACAAGAGCTACCAAAAATGAAATAGGCATTCCTTCCAATTGATTAGGATTAATATATTGAATTAAAAAAGACAATAAAGGCAAGCCAAACCAAAGTACAATCATAACTTTTGACTTTGCATATCCCTTTAACTCATCAAGGAAGAGTAATAACAAACTCAAATGGTTTCACCTCCAACGAGTTTTAAATATACATCTTCTAAACTCGGTTTAAGCAGGGTAAAAGAACGTATTTTACAATTTTGATCCATTAATATTTTAATAATCTGATTGATGCTTAAATCAACATCAACATTAGATTTTAAGTGGATTAATTGTTTATTTGATTTGACATTTTCAACAAAATCAACATCAGTTAAATTTTCCAAATCTTCACAAAGAGCAGTTTCGTCAGCAATAATTATTTCTAAAATATTTCCTACTTCAAAACTATTTTGGAGCCCTTCTGGAGTTCCTATTGATATTATCCTACCTTTATTTAATATTCCAATTTTATCAGCTATGTCTTGTACATCGCTCAAAATATGAGAAGAAAATAAAATAGTAATTCCACTTTGTTTAAGCTTTCTAATGATTTTTTTGAATTGAAATCTCATATTTGGATCTAAACCAGATAACGGTTCATCTAATACTAATATCTCTGGCTCATGGAGAAGTGCTTGACCCAACCTTAATTTTTGAAACATTCCTCCGGATAAATGGACAATTCTTTTATATCTTACTTCTGAAAGATTCAACAATTCCAAAATCTCTTGAGTTCGATTTTCAAGGTGATCTGAACTAAGTCCTGATAGACGACCAAACGTTTTAAAAGCATGGTCCACAGTACGCCATTCTTGGAAGCCAGCTTCTTGTGGGTGGTATCCTATTAGATTATATAATTGTTTTCTATTTTCTGATATACTTTTTCCATTAATATAAACGTCACCACTATAATCTCTTATTAAACCAACTAAAATTTTAATAGTGGTTGTTTTTCCAGCACCGTTAGGACCAATATATCCAAATACCTCTCCTCTTTGAATATTAAAAGAAATTTTATCTAAAGCAAAGAATTCTTTATAATTTTTAGACACGTCTCGAAATGCAATATAAGAATTATTATTCAAGCTATTGAAACGCTCTTATTGTTATTATTAGATTAAAATATGAACGATATAATAATAAATTTATTACTCTCTCAAATTCGAAATGTTAAGGTAAAGTAAATTAAAATTATTGGTTTTTATTATACTTTCTTAATCTAGGAGGAGGGACAAACACCTTTCTTGGGTTTTCTAATAAAGA
>CAYNEU010000692.1:0-3646 GCA_964396275.1 uncultured archaeon
AGTACCAAATTTATATTCTAAGTTTACATTATAACTTTTTATCGTTTCTAAGGCAACCTGCAATAATTGTGCCTTAACAAATTGTAATTCAGATATCATCCCGACTAGAGGAATCATAACTTCGGGGAGCACATCAATTCCTTTAAGTTTAAGTTCGCAAGCAGCTTGAAATATTGCTTTTACTTGCATTTCATTAATTTCTGGCCAAACTATCCCTAGCCGGCATCCTCTTAAGCCCATCATGGGGTTTTCCTCAGAGAGAGACCTGATCAGACTAATCACCTTATTCTTTTTGTTGATTTCATCATCTAGTGGACTAATATTTAATAACGATTTTGATAAGGCATTTGTCATCTTAAATTCTTGGCTTTCTAATAAAACTGTGGATAACTCTGGTAAAAACTCATGTAAAGGAGGATCAAGTAATCTGATGGTAACTGGTTTTCCTTCCATAATTTTAAATATTTCAATAAAATCTCCCTTTTGCATTGGTAATATTTTGTTAAGAGCATCTTGACGATCTTCTTTTGTTCTTGCCATTATCATGTTTTGTACAACAGGCAATCTCTCCTGTGCCATGAACATATGTTCTGTTCGTGTAAGCCCGATTCCCTCAGCTCCAAATTCTATTGCTTTTCGAGCATCAGTAGGAGTATCTGCATTAGCCCTTACACCTAATGTTTTTATGTGATCTGCGATCTCCAACAATTCAAGGAACTCTCCTTTAATTTCAGGCTCAACCAATGGAACTTTTCCTTCAATAATACGTCCAGTTGTTCCATCGATGGTTATCCAATCGCCTTCTTGTACAATCATTTCTGCAACTCTAAATTCTTTATTTTCCTCATCTATTTCGACATCTTGAGCACCTACAACAGCAGGTTTACCCATTCCCCTTGCAACTACGGCAGCATGTGAAGTTTTTCCACCAAATTGAGTTAATACACCACTTGAAGCAAAGAGCCCATGTACATCTTCGGGTTTTGTTTGTGGACGTACTAAGATAATTTCTTTTTCTCCTTGATTTGCCAATGCTTCTGCTCTATCAGAATCAAAAATCGCCTTTCCAGAAACCGCTCCAGGAGACGCATTAATTCCATGAGCTAAAACGTGAACAATGGCATTCTCATCAATACTTTTAAATAATAACTTGGCAACCTTATTAGGATCAATACTCATTATTGCCTCTTCTTTAGTAATTAAACGTTCTTTAACCATATCAACAGCAATTTTGACTGCTGCTGATGGTGTCCTTTTCCCATTTCGAGTTTGTAATATATTTAATTTCCCATCTTCAATTGTAAATTCAATGTCTTGCATATCTCTATAATGTTTTTCCAATTTGTTCATTGTATTTAACAATTGTTTGTATATCTTTGGAAATTCATCCTTCATTTCTTCCAATTTTTTGGGAGTTCTTATCCCAGCAACAACATCCTCTCCTTGTGCATTTGTTAAGTATTCCCCAAATTTGCTATTCTCCCCCGTTGATGGATCTCGAGTAAAAGCAACTCCAGTAGCTGAATTCCATCCTTTATTTCCGAAAACCATTGCTTGAATATTAACAGCTGTGCCAAAATCAGGGATATTATTGATTTTCCTATATGTTTTAGCTCTTCTATTATTCCAAGATTTGAATACTGCTTCAATCGCTAAAAATAATTGTTTAATTGGATCTTGTGGAAAAGGGGAGCCAATTTCTTCCTCATACAATGCTTTATAATCAGCAATAATTTTTTGCAGATCTATCATCTCCAAATCTGTATCTTGAGCATTTCGTCCAATTGCACGTTTGTATTTGTTTAATATTCTCTCGAATTTTTCATCTCCAATCCCCATAACTACATCTCCGAACATCTGAATAAAACGTCTGTAACTGTCATAGGCGAATCGAGGATTCTCAGTTTGTCCTGCTAGCCCTAAAACGCTTTCATCGTTTAATCCTAAGTTAAGAACTGTGTCCATCATGCCAGGCATGCTCATTGGAGCTCCGGAGCGAACGCTTACCATTAATGGATTTTTGTTATCTCCAAATTTCTTTCCTGTGTTTTGCTCTAAAGTTTTTAAATAATCCATTACGCTTGGAGTTATTTCTTTCATTATTTTTTCAGGATTTCCAAAATACAGTAAACATGCTTCAGTGGTTATTGTAAACCCTGGGGGAATATTGAGTCCTAAATTAGTCATTTCAGCTAAATTGGCTCCTTTTCCACCAAGGAGATTCTTTAAATCCTTATTACCTTCACTAAAGTCATAGACAAATTTCTTATTTTCAGTGGTTGTCATGTTACTCTACCAAAATCTCTATAATCAACACATTTAGATAAGATAAAAACAACAGTATTAGTTTTTATATTTTACCTAGATAACTTGTAAAACATTTATTATTAAAGTAATTTCATAAAGGAAATAAAACTTTCGGAAAGTAGAGATTAAACGCAGAAAATCGCAATTACATCTTTTTGAATTCTTCTAAAAGTTCCCAAATTCCACGTATAATGAAATCGGGTTTAAGATTACTATTTTTTATCATATCCATAGTTATTTCACCAGATAATACGCAACAAGTTATTACTTCTGCTTCCTTTCCCATTTTTATATCAGTATAAAGACGATCTCCAAACATAACTGCATTTTTAGGAGAAATTCCTAATTGGTTCAACTTAAAAAGAAGCATTTCTTTATTTGGCTTCCCGAAAACTTTCGGCATTCTCTCTGTAGCTTTGTAGAGAAGCGCAGCTATTCCTCCTGCATCGGGAATATATCCATTTTCAGTAGGGCATCTATTATCAAGATGAGTTGCTATGTATGGGAAGTCTTTTTCTTGAAGAAAGTAAGCAGCTTTTACTAAACGATTATAAGTGAGTTCTTGGTCAAAAGCAAGTACTAGGATTTGTGGTTTTTCTTCTGTTAATTCAAATCCTTCATTCTTAAATTCATTTTTAAGAGATTGAGTTCCTAATAAGAATATTTTTTTATAATTATTTTTTTTTAGATATTCTATGGTTGGGTGTTGTGATAAAATAAGATTATCGCGATTTATCCGTAGATTAAATTTGTTTAATTTTTTCAGGTAATCTTCAGTAGATTTACTTGAATTATTTGAGAGAAAATAAAATTTTTTCTCTTGTTTTTTCAAAAGTTCAATTAATCCAGTAACACCATCAAATAATTTGTTTCCTAAATAAATTGTACCATCTAAATCAAAGAAATAAACTTGCTTGGTTGTTAATTCAAATAAATTACTTGTGTTATTATCCATTGTAATTTTTAAAAGTTCTTTAAGATTAAAATAAAAAAGAAAAAAATAGTGAAACTTGATATTATTCTAATAAAATTCAGTATCTATCGTTGTGGTAGAAACAACAAGCTCTTGTGCAGCTCTAGTGGCTCTAAGAACTTTAGCCATATCGCCCTTAAGTTTAAACTTACCCGCGAGCAAACCCCGAATTGGATCTAATTCCTTTTTTAAGACTTGTACCCATGCATCATAGGGTCCTGAATACACATATTCTGGTTCGATTTTTTCGCCTTCTCCAACTATTCTAGCACCTGTACATTCTCCATGATACAGTCCTACAAACATTCTAATTTCATGGTCTAAATTCCCAGAAGGTTCTACAATAAAGAGGAAATCGCCTTCCCA